>JASHUO010000745.1 GCA_030039975.1 Alphaproteobacteria bacterium | reverse complement strand
CGGCGCGCATCGACGATCCCGCGCTCGACGTTTCGCCCGAGGATTTCCTGGTGCTGCAGAATGCCGGCCCGAACAGCCTGTCCGCCATGCCGGAAGCGGGCTATCTGCCGATTCCGGGTAAGCTCGCGCGCGCCGGCGTCAAGGACATGGTGCGCATCTCCGACGCGCGGATGAGCGGTACCGCCTACGGCACCGTGGTGCTGCATGTGACCCCGGACGCGGCGAGCGGCGGGCCGCTGGCGAAGCTGCGCAGCGGCGACCCGATCCGGCTTTCGGTGAAGGAGCGCCGGCTCGACGTGATGGTCGATGCCGCCGAGCTTGCGCGCCGTCCGACGCCGGCGATGCAAGCGCCCGAACGCGGCTATGCCCGGCTCTATCGCGAGCAGATTCTACAGGCCGACTACGGCTGCGATTTCGATTTTCTGCGCCGCGCGCCGCTCGGCGCGCGCTGACCCTCATCCCTGACCCCGAGTGAGAGGAGGATTGCCGATGAAGACCTACACGCCCGGCACCGTCGCCCCGCCTGCAGGACCCTATAGCCACGCCGTCGAGATTCCGGCGGGCGCCCGCGTCATCCATCTCGCGGGACAGATCGGGCTTTCGCGCGACGGCAAGCTGCCCGCCGATTTCGAAGGCCAGGCGAACCAGTGCTGGGAGAACATCAAGGCGATCCTGGCCGCGGCCGGCATGAGCGTCCACGATCTGGTGAAATGCACGCATTTCCTCACCCGCGCCGAGGATGTCGCCGCTTACGGCAAGATCCGCGCTCAGCATCTCGGCGAAGCGCGGCCGGCCTCGACCCTGCTCGTCATCAGCGCGCTGGCGCGGCCCGGCATGCTGGTCGAGGTCGAAGCCATCGCGGCGAAAGCCTGAGCGATGGCGCGCTACGACCTCGTGCTGCGCGGCGGCACGGTGCTCGATGGCACCGGCGCCGCCGGCGTCACCGCCGATCTCGCCATCGCCGGCGATCGCATCGCCGCCATCGACAAGCTGCCGCAAGGCAGCGGCGCCAGCGAGATCGACCTTGCCGGCCTGGCCGTGGCGCCCGGCTTCATCGACGTCCACACCCATGACGACCGCGCCTTGCTGTCACAGCCGGAGATGGCGCCCAAAGTAAGCCAGGGCGTCACCACGGTCATTGCCGGCAATTGCGGCGTGAGCTTGGCGCCGATGATCGAGCGACCCGACCTGCCGCCGCCGCTCGACCTCATCGGCTCGGCCGAGCAGTTCCGCTTCCGCCGCTTCGCCGAGTATTTGGAGGCGCTCGACGCGGCGCCGGCCGCCGCCAACGCCGCATTGCTGGTCGGCCATTCCACCTTGCGCGCCTGCACCATGGACCGGTTCGACCGGCCCGCCAGCGAGCCTGAGATCGCCGGGATGCGCGAGCGCCTCGCCGAAGCGCTCGATGCCGGCGCCATCGGCCTTTCCAGCGGCCTCTGGTACGCGCCTGCCAACGCCGCGCCCAAATCCGAGCTGGTGGCGCTCGCCCGGACGCTGCACGGCGCTGGCGCGATCTACACCACCCATATGCGCGAGGAAGGCGATCACGTCATGGAGAGTCTCGACGAGACCTTCGCCGTCGGCCGCGAGGCGGAGATCCCCGTCGTCATCTCCCATCACAAGGTGATCGGCACGCCCAATTTCGGCCGCACCGAGGAGACGCTGCCCAAGATCAAAGCCGCGATGGCGCAGCAGCCGATCGGGCTCGACGCCTATCCCTATATCGCCTCTTCGACCGTGCTGCGGAAAGAGAACATCGCGCGTGCGATCAGGATCCTCATCACCTGGTCGAAGCCGCATCCCGACGCAACCGGTCGCGAGCTGGCCGAGGTTGCGCAGCAATGGGGCGTGAGCCAGGAGCAGGCGGCAGACCGGCTGCAGCCCGCGGGGGCCATCTATTTCATGATGAGCGAAGCAGATGTGCGCCGCGTTCTCGCCTTCGAGCATACCATGATCGGCTCGGACGGGCTGCCGCATGACCGCCATCCGCATCCCCGGCTCTGGGGCACCTTCGCACGCGTGCTCGGCCATTACTGCCGCGACGAGAAGCTCTTTCCGCTGGCCGAAGCGGTGCGGCGGATGACCGGGCTGCCGGCACAGCGCTTCGGCCTCTCCGGCCGCGGCCGCCTCGCGCCGGGTGCTTACGCCGATGTCACCGTCTTCGATCCCGGCACGGTCATCGACCGCGCCAGTTTCGCCGAGCCGACGACACCGGCCGCCGGCATCCATCTCGTGCTCGTCAATGGCGAGGCGGTGTGGCGCGACGGCGCTGCCACCGGCGCGCGTCCCGGCCGGGCGCTGCGGCGGCAGCAGATGCAGAAAGAGGCGGCGGGGTGACGCTCTCGCTGCCTATGGCGCGGCCTCGGCCACGTCCTGGCGGTGCCACCAGCCGCCGCCCAGCGCCTGGAACAGCGCGACGGTGTCGGAAAATCGGCTGGCTTGAGCCTCGACGAAGCTGAGGCGCGCCTGCTGGTAGGTCTGCTCGGCGGTGAGCAGCGAGAGATAGCTGATCGCACCGATGTGGAACTGGCGGCGGGACGAGTCGAGGCTCGCCGCAGCGGCCTGAACCGAGGCGGCTTCAGCGCTCACCGCATCCGCATCCGAATGCAGCGCGCGCAAGGCATCGGCGACATTCTGGAAGGCGGTCACGACCGTCTGGCGGTATTGCGCCGCCGCCGTCTGAAGCGCATCGATCGCGGCGCGGCGCTGATAATAGAGTTTGCCGCCTTCGAAGAGCGGCTGCGTCAGCCCCGCGCCCAGGCTCCAGATCGATTTGCCCGGCCCGAAGGGTGAGCCGATGCCTTCATTGCCGTAGGAAGCATTCAAGGTGAACTGCGGCAGCATATTGGCCGTGGCGACGCCCACCTCGGCGCTGGCCTCGTGCAGCAGCGACTCCGAGGCGCGAATGTCGGGGCGCTGCTCCACCAGCTTCGAGGGGAGGCTCACCGGCAGGGTCGCAGGAAGCTGAAGCGAGCCGAGATCGAAGGTCTCGGTGAGCTCCTCGCTCGGCAGGCGACCGAGAAAGGCCGTAAGTTGATCGCGCGTCTGCGCCAGCTGCTTCTGCAAGGGCGGGAGCTGTGCGCGCGACTGCGCCAATGCCGCGGCCTGCGCCAGCACGGCGACATTCGACGCGGCGCCGATGGCGAATTGGCGTTGCAAGCCGGCCAGCTCCTGCGTCTCGATGTCGATGATCTCCTGCGTGGCGGCGATCTCGCCGCGCAGCCCCGCCTCCGCGATCGCCGCCATCGCCACGTTTGAGGTCAGCGTCAGATAGCTCGCCTCAAGCTCGAAGCGCTCGTACTCCGCCTGCGCGCCCAACGATTCGATCTGCCGGCGCGTCCCGCCCCAGACATCCAGCAGATAGGAGACGCTCAGCGAAGCGCTGTCGACGGTGAAGATCGGCAGAATGCCGGTGACCCCGAACTCGGCGCCCGAAAGTTTCTCGCGGGTGATCGACGCGTTTCCCGTCACGGTAGGAAAGAGCCCGCCTTCGCCGGCCAGCAGCTGTGCCCGCGCCTGCTGCAAGGTCGATTGCGCTGCCTGCAAGGTCGGATTGGCGGCGAGCGCGCGCTTGACGATGGCATCGAGCGGCGGCGAATGGAACAGGGTCCACCATTCTCCCGAGAGATCGAGCCCTTGGACGAAGCGCTGCGCCTCGCCGCCATGGACATTCGCAGCGGCCGTCGTTTGGGGCATCGGCGTCGCCGAATAGCCGTTGACCGGCGGCGGTTTCGGCGTCGTGAAATTGGGCCCCACGGCGCAGCCGGCGAGCAGCGCCGCCAATCCGGCCGCCGCGCCGCGACGCAAGCTCAGCTGGGCCTTACGGCAGGCGCACATATCGAGAAGCGCTGTTCGTAGTAAATATCCTGCCGTCCCCGCGAAAGCGCTAGGGTACGTACACATCTCAAAAAACACTGCGATTCCAGTGTCTTTTCCGCCGTCCCCGCGAAGGCGGGGACCCAGAGCCGTGCGCATCGGTCATCGGGGCTGAACCTCCTGGATGCCCGCTTTCGCGGGCAAAGCGATAATAGAGGTACGGTGTTGCTCCGCGTCGTGCACTCCTCGCGCCCCGCCCTCATCCGTGACGCTGGCCGGGACCGGCCTCGGGCGAAGAGGCC
>JASHUO010000744.1 GCA_030039975.1 Alphaproteobacteria bacterium | reverse complement strand
GCGAGGCAGGCGCAGCGCCGGCGGATAGCGGGAGCGGTCATCATGCCTCTCGCAGAAAGCGCCGCTTCGCCTCGGCGGCGGCGGCGGCGACATTGGCAGGCGCGGTCCCGCCGAAGCTGGAGCGGCTCGCCACCGACTTCTCCACCGTCAGCACGGCGAAGACGGCATCGGTCATGCGCGGCTCGAGCTTCTGCATCTCGGCAAGCGGCAGGTCGGCGAGCGCCAACCCAAGCGTCTCGGCGCGCTTCACCAGCGCGCCGGTGAGCCGATGCGCCTCGCGGAAGGGCAGGCCGAGCACCCGCACCAGCCAGTCCGCGAGATCGGTAGCGGTGCTGAAGCCGCTCGCCGCGACGCGGCGCATCGCCGCGGCATCGGGCTCGAGATCGCCGACCATGCCGGCAGTGGCGGCAAGCGCCAGCTCGAGCGTATCGGCGGCATCGAAGACCGGGAGTTTGTCCTCCTGCATGTCCTTGCTGTAGGCGAGCGGCAGACCTTTCATCACCGTCAGCAGCTGGGTGAGCGCGCCCAACAGCCGCCCGGGCTTGGCGCGCACCAGCTCGGCGGCGTCGGGATTGCGCTTCTGCGGCATGATCGAGCTGCCGGTGGTGAAGGCGTCGCTGAGGCGGATGAAGCGGTAAGGCTCGCTCGTCCAGATCACCACCTCTTCGGCGAAGCGCGAGAGATGCGTGCCGCAGATCGCCGCCGCCGCCAGGAATTCGAGCGCGAAGTCGCGATCGGAGACGGCATCGAGCGAATTGGCCGCCGGCCGGTCGAAGCCCAGCGCCGCAGCGGTCGCGTGCCGGTCGATCGGAAAGGAGGTGCCGGCCAGCGCAGCGGCACCGAGCGGGCATTCATTGAGCCGGCGCCGGCAATCGCCGAAGCGCGAGCGGTCGCGGCCGAGCATCTCGACATAGGCGAGAAGATGGTGGCCGAAGGTCACGGGCTGCGCCACCTGCAGATGGGTGAAGCCCGGCATGATCGTGTCCGCATGCCGCTCGGCCTTGGCGATGAGCGCCGCCTGCAGCCCCTGCATCTGCCGCTCCAGCCGGTCGAGCGCATCGCGCACCCAAAGGCGGAAATCGGTCGCCACCTGGTCGTTGCGCGAACGGGCGGTATGGAGCCGCCCGGCGGCGGGACCGATCAGCTCGGCGAGCCGCGCCTCGATGTTGAGGTGGATGTCTTCGTGCTCGGCGCGGAAGGGGAAGCGCCCGGCCTCGATCTCGGCGCGGATTTGCGCTAGACCCCGGGCGATGGCGTCGCCATCTTCGGCGCTGAGGATGTTCTGGCGCACCAGCATCGCGCAATGCGCGAGCGAGCCGGCAATGTCCTGGGCGAAGAGCCGCTTGTCGAAATCGATCGAGACGTTGATGCGCTGCATGATCTCGGCCGGCCCGCCGGCAAAGCGTCCGCCCCACGCCGCATTGGCGGCGGGCTTGGCGGCGTCGCGCGGTTTTCCGCTCATGGCCGCGGGCGAGCGGCGGAGAGGGGCGGGCGCATGAAGCTCCTCGGCGGCGCGGTCATCGTTCTTGTCGTCCTCTGCCTCGCGGGCCTTGCGGCCGCTGTCTACTGGCCGGGCGCCCCGCTGCGCCGCGACAACGGCAGTATCATGAGCAGCAAAACCGACACCGGCGCGCCGGAAGAAGCGGCGCTGGGGCAGTTTACCCCGCTCGACCAGCCCCGGCCAGCGCCCGACCTTGCCTTTACCACCCGGGACGGGCAGAAGGTCAGCCTCGCCAATTTCCGCGGCCGCTTCGCGCTGGTGAATTTCTGGGCCACCTGGTGCGGCCCTTGCGTGCACGAGATGCCGTCGCTCGACCGGCTGCAGGCGCGGCTCGGCGATCACCTCGCCATCCTGGCCATCTCCGAGGACCGCAGCGGCGGCGACGTGGTCGAGCCTTTCCTCGCGAAGCTCGGCCTCACCCGGCTGCCCGTCTATCTCGACCCGAAGACGGCGGGGCAACAGGCCTTCGCCATGCGCGGCCTGCCGACCACCTTCCTCATCGATCCCAGAGGCCGCATCATCGGCGAGCTCGAAGGCGCCGCCGAATGGGATTCGCCGGCAATGCTGACGCTGCTGGAGCACTACCTCGGCGGCGATAGCGGGGTGATCAAGACCTCCGCCCGCTGAGCGCCGCACCGGATCGTTGCGGATCTGCAATCAGTGCGAACACGGCGAGTTGCGAAACCCTGGTGACGCCGGGTCGTTCCGATCCTAGGCTCTTGGCCCAACGGGAGGACACATGCTCGAGAAGCCGGTTGCGCCTGCTACGCGTATCGTCCGCCGCCCGGTCGCCGCTTCGCCGCGCGAAGAGAGTGCCGAGATCTGCGTCGTCGGCGCCGGCATTGCCGGACTCTCGGCCGCGATCGAGGCGGCACGGCTCGGCCGCAAAGTGTTGCTCGTCGATGGGCTGCCGACGCTGGGCGGGCAAGCGGTCAACTCGATCATCGGCACGTTCTGCGGCCTGTTCTCGAACGGGCTCGACGGCTATCAGCTGACGCGCGGCATCGCCGACGACATCCTGCACGAGCTCGGCGCCGAAGGCGCGCTCCACTATCGGCGCGGCCACACCACGGTGGTGCTTTATGACGAGGTCGCGCTCAGCCGCTGGGTCGAGCGCAGCGTGGCGGCGGCCGGGATCACCCTGCTGCTCGGCGCGGTGCTGCGCCAGGTGCGCATCGAAGGCCGCCGCATTGCCGCTCTCGACCTCGCCACGCGCTATGGCGATGTGCGCGTGCGCGCCGCGGGGTTCGTCGATGCCTCCGGCGATGCCGCGCTCGCCTGGCAGGCGGGGCAGGAGTGCCGCGAGCCGGCCGAAGGTGTCGTCTACGGCTCGCAGATGATGGTGCTCGAAGAC
>JASHUO010000743.1 GCA_030039975.1 Alphaproteobacteria bacterium | reverse complement strand
GCCTCCGACATTCATATCGAGCCATTCCAGGACCGCCTCTCGGTGCGCTATCGCATCGATGGCGTGTTGCGCGGCGCGCCGACGCCGCCGCCACGGCTGCGCGCTGCGATCGTGTCGCGGATCAAGATCATGGCAAAGCTCGACATCGCCGAACGCCGGCTGCCGCAAGACGGCCGCGTGCTCGTCACGCTGCGCGGCCGCGACTACGATTTGCGCGTCGCCACCGTGCCGACGCTGCATGGTGAACGCGTGACGATGCGCATCCTCGACCGCTCGAGCCTCGTGGTCGATTTCGAGGAGCTGGGCTTCGCACCCGGCGCCTTGAAACGCTATCTTGGCCTCGTCGACAGGCCCCAGGGCATCGTGCTGATCACCGGACCGACGGGCAGCGGCAAGACGACGACCCTTTACGCGACGCTGGCCCGGCTCAACGCGCCGGAACGCAACGTCTTCACGGTCGAGGATCCGGTCGAGTATCAGCTCGACGGCGTCAACCAGGTCCAGGTGAAGCCGCAGATCGGGCTCGGCTTTGCCGACATCTTGCGGACACTGCTGCGGCACAATCCCGACGTGATCATGATCGGCGAGATGCGCGACCGCGAGACGGCGCAGATCGCGATTCAAGCCGCGCTCACCGGGCATCTCGTGCTCTCCACCTTGCACACCAACGACGCCGCCTCGTCGATCACCCGGCTCCTCGATATGGGGATCGAGGATTATCTCGTGACCTCGACGCTCTCGGGCGCGGTCGCCCAGCGCCTGGTGCGCCGCCTTTGCCCGCATTGCCGCGCGCCGCGGCAGGTGCTGCCGTCCTTTCTCGATCGCGCCGGCCTCGCGGCCTTGCTGCACGACCGCGAGCCGCGGCTCTTCATCCCGCGCGGCTGCGACGCCTGCCAGGGCACGGGATATCAGGGGCAGATCGCGGTGATGGAAGTCCTCGAAATGTCGGACGCCGTGCGCGCGCTGGTGCTCCAGCACGCGGAGGTCGGCGATATCCGCCGCGCCGCTTCCGGTGAAGGGATGCGCAGCATGCACGAGGACGGGCTGATCAAAGCTATTGACGGGGTTACCACGCTCGAGGAGGTGCTGCGCGTGACGAGAGACGCGTGACGACCGATCCCCGCCGCATCGCCCGGAGACGGCCATGACGCTGTGGCGCTATCGCGCCGCCGATGCGGATTCGGAGCTGCGCGAAGGCGAGATCGAGGCTTTGGACGAGGGCGCCGCCGCGGCGCGGCTGCAGTCCCTGGGCCTGATGCCGCTGCGCCTCAGGCCGCTCGGCCCGGAGAAGACTGCGGCGGCGGTGCCGGAACGACGCCGGCGCGGGCTGAAGCCGGCCGTGCTCGCGGCGATCGCGGCCCAGACCGCGGTGCTGCTGCGCTCCGGCATCGCCCTCGACGATGCGCTCGACGTCGCCGCCAGCTTCGCGGAAAAGCCGCGCGAGAGCGAGGTGCTGCGCGCGCTTCTGGGGCGCATCCGCGGGGGCGCGTCGCTGGCGGAAGCGATGAGCGCCGAGCCCGGCCTGTTTCCCGATTTCGCGGTGAGCATGGTCCGCGCCGGCGAAGAGGCGGGACAGGTCGAGAGCGCGCTCGCCCGCCTCGCCGAATTCCTCGAGCAGAGCATGGCCTGGCGCGAGACGATCAAATCGGCGCTGCTTTATCCCGCCGTCGTCGCCCTGGTCTGTTGCGGCTCGATCGCGGTGTTGTTCGCTTTCGTCGTGCCGCGGTTCGCGCCGCTCTTCGCACAAGCCGGCGACGCGCTGCCGAGCTCGGCGCGTACGCTCCTCGCCGTTTCCGATCTCGTGCGCGGCTGGTGGTGGACGCTGCCCCTCGCCGCGCTGGTCCTGGCTTTCACCGCGCAGCGCGCGCTGCGCACGCAGGAAGGCCGGCGACGGTGGGACCGCGCGGTGCTGACGCTGCCGGTTTTCGGCCCGCTCGCTGCCAAAACGCGCACGGTGCATTTTGCGCGCACGCTGGGCACGTTGCTCAAAGGCGGCGTGGCGCTGGTTCCAGCGCTGCAGATCGCGCGCGAGACCGCGGGAAACCTGGTTTTTGCCGAGGCCATCGATGCGGTGCTGGAACAGGCGAAAGCAGGAAAAGGCGTCGCCGAGCCGCTGCGCCGCACCGGCGTCTTCCCGCCGCTCGCGTCGCGGCTGATGGCGATCGGCGAAGAGAGCGGCCGGCAGCAGGAGATGCTGATGCGCATCGCCGACACGCTCGAAAGCGAGACGCGCCGGCTGGTCGACCGGCTCATCGCCTTGTTGACGCCGGCGCTGACGATCGTGCTCGGGGTGATCGTCGCGGCGGTCATCGGCTCGATCCTGACCGCAATCCTCAGCGTCTACGATTTGGCGATGTGAGAGGAAGCGACGGGAATTGGAAGAAGGAGGCCCTTCAATGCAACGCGCAACGCCGGATCGGACGGCCGGATTCACGCTGGTCGAACTGCTGGTGGTTCTGGCGATCCTCGGGCTCCTGGTCGCGATCGCAACGCCCCAGGTCCTGAAATACCTGGCGCGCGCCAAGGTGGACACGGCGCGGATCGAGATGAAGAGCATATCCAGCGCGCTCGATCTCTTTCTCCTCGACAACGGCCGCTATCCGACCGAGCAGGAAGGCCTCACGGCGCTGGTCGCCAATCCGGGAGTGCTCGCCACCTGGTCCGGCCCTTACCTGAAGAGTGGCGGCGGCGGCGTGCCGTTGGATCCCTGGGGCCGCCCCTATCAATACCGCTATCCCGGCCAGAGCGGCGATTACGACCTCTTCTCCAACGGGCCCGACGGGCATGAGCCGATCGCCCCTGCGGTCGGCCCCGCCGCAGCTTCCGCGGCGATGCGATGATCGACGTCGCCGCCCGGCGCGGCCCAGCGCGCGAGCGCGGCTTCACGCTGATCGAGTTGCTGGTGGTCCTCACCATCGCGGCGCTGCTGTTCGGCCTGACGATAGAGCTCGCGCGCGGACCGCAGCCGCGCACGCTGTTGTCCTCGGCCGCGCGGCAAGTGGCCTCGGCCTTCCGCGCCGCGCGCGAGCAGGCGATCACTCATGGCCGGCTGGAGGTGGTGATGGTGGACGTGGCGAGCGGCGCCTGGATCGCGCCGGGAACCGGGCGACGCCAGTTGCCGCGCGGCGTGCGCGCCGTTCTCTTCACCGAGGACACCAACACCGACGGCCATGAGCGCGGCCTTATTCGCTTCTATCCCGATGGCAGCTCGAGCGGCGGGGGACTGTCGATCGAGGCTGGCGGACTCCGTTACGACGTCCTGGTCGATTGGCTCACGGGAGGCGTCACGATCCATGAGCAAAGGCCGGTACCGCGCAAGCCGGCGATTTTGTGAGGGCGGGATGCGCAAGCAGGGCGAGGCCGGCTTCACCTTGATCGAGATCCTCATTGCTTTCGCGATCGCGATCATCGCGCTCGCGGCGCTCTATCAGCTCTTCGGCATCGGCACACGGACCGTCAGCGCCACCGATCGGCTGGAAGCGGCGATCGTTCTGGCGCGCTCGGCGCTCAACGCGGGTGCGGTGGCCGCGGACGGCGAACAGTCTCAGCAGATCGGCCCTTACGAGCGGCGCGTCCTGGTCCAGACGCGGCCCGATCTCGCGCCCGCCGGCGCGCCGGCGGCTTTGAGCGAAATCGACGTCGAGGTGTCGTGGCACGAGGGCAGGCGGCAGCGCAGCATTTCGCTGTCGACGCTCCGCGTCATTGCCAGCGCCACGGCGGAGTCCGGACAATGACGGCGTCCCGCACGCAACCGCGTTGCGCCGCGGCGGCGGGCTTCACGCTGGTCGAGCTGCTCGTCGCGGTCAGCTTGCTGGCTCTCCTCACCGTCGTCCTGGCCGGCGGCATGAGTCTCGCCACGAAGCGCTTCACACGTCATCCCGAACGGATCGACCGGGCGCAGCGAGTCGCAGCGGCGCAGGATTTCCTGCTGAC
>JASHUO010000742.1 GCA_030039975.1 Alphaproteobacteria bacterium | reverse complement strand
GGACGCTTCTTTCTGCGCTTCTCCTAGCGTCCGGATCGTGGCGGTGAAGCGGTAGCCGCGCAGCGGCACGGTGAGAATAATGTTGCGGTCGGCGCCCAACGCGCGGCGCAGCGCCGAGATCTGCACCTGGATGTTGTTCTCTTCGACCACCGTGCCGGGCCAGACCCGATGCAGCAGCTCGTCCTTGGTCACCAGCTCGCCCTCGGCCTCGATCAGCACCATCAGCAGATCGAAGGCGCGCGTGCCAAGCTCGACCGGCACGCCGTCAACGAGCAGCTGCCGCCGCCGCGGCAGCACGCGAAAGCGGCCGAATTCCAAGCCCGATTCTTCCGCCTCGACCGGCGTCATGAATCGCGCTCCTCCAAGGAAATCCTCTCCCGCATTGAGTTCGGTGCTTCACCCACTGCTTTCAAGCGTTCCCACCATAGCCCACTATTCCGCGGGATGCGGCACGGTCGCCGCGCCGGGGCGGGTCAGGTTCTGGGGTAGCCGACGGTCTGCGCGAACGTCACGAACTGTTCGCCGGGAAGCTGCAGTGCCTTGCCAAGTTTCTCGCGCTCGAGCGAGCCGCGAAACACGGTGGCGAGCCCTGCGGCAGCGCAGAAGAGATAGACGTTCTGCCCGATGAAGCCGGTATCGGTAAAGGCGTAGAGCCGCTTCTCCTCGGCGGAAACGTCCCCCATGCGGGCGCCATCGGCAACGTAGACGAGGTTGAGCGGCGCCGTGCCGACGAAATCCTGGGTCCCGGTCAGCGCTCGCAGATCGGCGGCGAGATGCGGCAGCAAGCGATGCTCCACAGGATCGTAAAGCCACACGCCGTCCGGCAGCGCGAGGTAGATCTTCTGCTCTATGCTGTGGCGCCAGGAGGGAGCGGTCCGGTCGCCGCTTTGCGGCCGGTTGATGCCGTAGGCCGACCAGAGCAGGCCCGACAGCACGGTCAGCGACAGCGCCTCGCTCGCGAATTCGCGGGTAGATCGGCGCGCGCTGAGCGCCTCCGCCAGCGTTTTGCCGCCGCCCGTTACCGGCTGGGGCAGCTCTATCGCTTGCGCGGCGGCTGCGGCGGCGGCCGGCCAGGCGCCCGCCGCCGTAAGCGATGCCGCCGTTATCAAGCCGATGCCGGCTTCGCGTCGCGTGATCATGGCCATCTCTATCCCTCCCGGGTGGTGGCGAATGACGGCGGTGGCTCGGTGCCGCTGATTCCGGCAACGATAACGCTGTAGCGCTCGGCGGCACGCTACGTAGAAACCCTTAGGTACTACTCCTAATTCCGCGCCGGCCGGTGATCCGCGATGATTCGCGCATAACACATATCCACCGAGGGGATCGACTCATGCTCGCCACCGCCATCCGCACCGAAGCCGCCCCGAACAGCCACCTCGCTGCGTCCGCGTTTGCCACCCGCCCGGCCGGCGATGGCGATCTCGCCGCCCTCGATCGGATCGGCACGGTCGTCTCGCTCCACCGCGACCAGGCGCTCTTCGGCGAAGGTGATCCGGCGCAATACTTCTACAAGGTGCTCACCGGCGCGGTGCGCAGTTGCCGGGTGCTTGCCGATGGTCGGCGCCATATTGCCGAGTTTCTGCTGCCTGGCGATTTTGTCGGGATCGAGGCCGCCGGCACTCATCATGCCACCGTCGAGGCGGTGAGCGACGCGACCTTGATGCGCTATTCGCGCTCGGCGCTGGACCGGTTGGTCCAGCAGCAGCCCCGGCTTGGCAAAAGCCTGCTGGGCCTCGTCTGCAGCGAGCTCTACGCGGCGCAGGCGCAGCTGCTCTTGCTCGGGCGCAAGAACGCCGTCGAGCGGCTCGCCTCGTTCCTGTTGGCCATGGCGGAGCGCTCCGGCGAGGCCGATCGTGTCTCGCTGCCGATGACGCGCTGCGACATCGCCGACCATCTCGGGCTCACGACGGAGACGGTCAGCCGCATCTTCACCCAGCTCAAGAGCCAGGGCGTGATCCGGCTCGGCGGCGGCAGCGAGGTCGAGCTGAAGCACCGCGGCGAGCTCGAGGCTCTCGCCGAGGCCGCGTGAGCCCGGTTCACCATTGGGGCAAAGGGCGATCATGGCCGCTCAAAGGCGCCGGGAGTCGCGCGCCTTGAGGCAGATCAATGATCCGTGAAAGAGTGCATTGATGCGACGGCCGGGCGGCGACCTATGCCGGCGAACCGTTCATTACTTTTTTGCGGTGCGAAGCCGCTCCAACGCATAGAGCAGGATGCCGGCGCTGACGGAAACGTTAAGCGACTGGACGAGGCCGGAGCCGCCGATGGTGACGATCTCGTCGCAGGCCCCAAGCGTGGCGCGGGGCAGCCCCGTCTCTTCGTTTCCGAGCACCAGCGCGAAAGGCCGGTCGGCGGCGGCAAGCGATTCGAGCGGTCGTCCGGCCTCGAGCGCGGTGCCGAGCACGCGGAAGCTGCGCCGCAGCCGGCGCAGCGCATCGGCAAGGCCGGTGGCGCGATAGACGGCGACATGTTCGAGCCCGCCTTCGGCGACGCGATAACTCGCATCCGAGGGCATCGCCTGCTCCGAATGGTCCGAGAGCACCATGCGCTTCACGCCGAAAAACGCCGCTGTGCGCGCGATCGCGCCGAGATTGTGTGGATTGCCGATGCCGTCGAGCAGCAGCAGCGGCTTGTCCTCGGCGGCCCAGTGCACCGCCTCGGCCGGATCGAACGCCGGCACCGGCCGCGGCTCGGCCACGGCGACGATGCCGCCATGGAGCACCGTGCCGGCGACGCGCTCGAGCTCCTCGGGCTTCACCAGCCGGTAGGGCTTGCGCGCTTCGGCGAGCCGCGCGCAGAAGCCGCCGGCCGCCAGCTTCATCCGATCGTCGAAGAACAGGCGCTCGACCCGCTCGGGCGCAGTGGCGAAGAGCGCCGACACCGCCGGCAGCCCGGCGATGCGCAGCAGCGTCCGCGGCTCGCGCCGTTGCTTGCGCTGCGGCGCGCGTGGCGGCGGCCGCCTTATCGCCGGCCGATGGCGCGCCATCCGATATCGCGGCGGCAGAAGCCGCCCGGCCAGCGGATGCGGTCGATCGCGGCGTAGGCTTTGTCGCGCGCCGCCGCGATGTCGGAACCCAGCGCCACGATGTTGAGAACGCGGCCGCCATCGGCGAGGAGGCGTGCCCCGTCGCGTTTTGTGCCGGCGTGGAAGATCTTGACCGCGGGGTCGAGCGCCGCCTCCGCTAGCCCGGTGATCTCGGTGCCTTTCACCGGCTCGTCGGGGTAGCCCTTGGCGGCGAGCACGACGCAGAGTGCGGCGTCGTCGCGCCAGCGCAGATCGAAGCCGTCGAGAACGCCGTCGCGCGCGGCGACGAGCGCCGGCAACAGATCGCTTTTGAGCCGCGGCAGCAGCACTTGGCACTCGGGATCGCCGAAGCGGACATTGAACTCGATGAGCTTCGGGCCGGTCGCGGTGAGCATCAGCCCGGCATAGAGCACGCCCTTGAAGCTCCTTCCTTCCGCCGCCATGCCGCGCATCGTCGGCGTGATGATGCGCTCCATCACCTCGCACTCGAGCGCCGGCGTCAGGCACGGCGCGGGCGAATAGGCGCCCATGCCGCCGGTATTGGGACCGGTATCGCCGTCGCCGACGCGCTTGTGGTCCTGCGCCGTGGCGAGCGGCAGCGCGTGCGAGCCGTCGAGCAGCGCGAAAAAGCTCGCCTCCTCGCCCTCGAGGAATTCTTCGATCACGAGCTCGGCCCCGGCTGCACCGAAGCGCCGCAGGGTGAGCGCCGAGTCGATGGCGGCGAACGCCTCCTCGACGGTGAGGGCGACGGTGACGCCTTTGCCGGCGGCAAGGCCGTCCGCCTTGACGACGATCGGAGCGCCGCGCCGGCGCACGAAGTCCTTGGCCGAGTCGGCGTCGCGGAAGCGGCCATAAGCGGCGGTCGGGATGCCGTATTTGGCGCAGAGATCCTTGGTGAAGCCTTTGGAGCCTTCGAGCGCCGCCGCCGCGGCGCTTGGGCCGAAGGCGCCTACGCCCGCCGCTTCGAGTCGATCGGCGAGTCCCGCCACCAGCGGCGCCTCAGGGCCGATGACGACGAAGTCGATCCGTTCGCGCCGGCAGAGGGCGAGGATGCCGTCGCTGTCGGTGGCAGCGATGGGAACGCAGCTCGCCTCTTCGGCGATGCCGGGATTGCCCGGTGCGCAGAACAGCGCGTCGCACAAGGGCGAGGCGGCGATCGCCCAGGCGAGCGCATGCTCGCGCCCGCCCGATCCGACGATGAGAACCCGCATGCCCTTTCTCCGCGCTCCCTTGGTTCCTTAGGGCCCGGCGCTCTTGTATCATAGCGGGCGATGGCAGGAACCCCCCTCGCATCGTCCGCCTCCGAGCTTCGGCCGAACCTTCCGGAATATACCGTGAGCGAGCTCTCGGCCGCGCTGAAGCGGACGATCGAGCAGGGTTTCTCCTATGTGCGGGTGCGCGGCGAGATCTCCGGCTTCAAGCGGCACGGCTCCGGCCATTGCTATTTCGCGCTCAAGGATACCGATGCGGTGCTCGATGCCGTCTGCTGGCGCGGCACGGCGCTCAGGCTCGCGATCAAGCCGGAAGACGGCATGGAGGTCGTCTGCACCGGCCGGCTCACCACCTATCCCGGCCGCTCGAAATATCAGCTCGTCGTCGACCGGATCGAACTCAACGGCATCGGCGCGCTGTTGAAGCTGCTGGAGGAGCGGCGGCAGCGACTCGCCGCCGAAGGGCTCTTTGCCGAGGAGCGCAAGAAGCGGCTGCCCTTCCTGCCGCGCGTCATCGGCGTCGTCACCTCGCCGACCGGTGCCGTCATCCGCGACATCCTGCATCGGCTCAATGACCGCTTTCCGCGCCATGTCCTGATCTGGCCGGTGGCGGTGCAAGGCGAGGGCGCGGCGCAGCAGGTGGCGGCGGCGATCCAGGGGTTCAACCGGCTGGTCCCCGGCGGCAAAGTGCCGCGGCCCGACCTGCTCATCGTTGCGCGCGGTGGCGGCAGCCTCGAGGATCTGATGGCGTTCAACGAGGAGATCGTCGTACGCGCCGCCGCGGCGTCGGAAATCCCGCTCATCTCCGCCGTGGGCCATGAGACCGACACGACGCTCATCGACCATGCCAGCGACCGGCGCGCGCCAACGCCCACCGCGGCAGCCGAAATGGCGGTGCCGGTGCGGTTCGATCTCATCGCGGAAGTCGACGGCAAATCGGTGCGGCTCGCCGGCGCGCTGTCGCGGCTCCTGGGCGAGCGGCGGACGCGCATCGAGGGGTTGGCGCGCGGTCTCCCCGATCCCCGCAGCATCCTCGACGCGGCGCGCCAGCGCCTCGACGATCGCGCCGAACGGCTGCTGCTCGGCTTCCGCCAGCTGCTCGCAATTCGTCACCACAAGCTCGACAGCGCTGGCGAGCGGCTGAGCCGCTCGGCGCTCGCGACCCTTGTAGAGCGCGCGCGGCAGCGACTCGACGATGCGCTGCCCCGCCTCGAACGGGCGATGGCGCGCTTCATCGCGCATGAGCAGCACCGCCTCGCCAGCGTCGGCGGCCGGCTCGAGACCTTCCACCAGACCGTCACCAAGGCGCTCGAGCGCGGCTTCGCGCTCATCCGCGACGCCGCCGGCAAAGTCGTCATCTCGGCTCAGGAAATCGGCCCCGGCGATGCGCTCACGATCGAGTTCGATGACGGCAAGGTCGGCGTCACCGCTGACGGAAAGCGCCCAGCAGCAAAGCCCAAGAAGCCGGGACCGCCCGATCAGGGGTCGCTGTTGTGAGGTGCTGCATGTCTCTTCGACGCGCGACATTCCTGCAGCTCATCGCCTCGAGCCTGACGTTGTTGCTCCTCGCATCCCCCGCGCTCGCCGGCACGCTTGTGCTCGAGGGTCCGGTGGAGCAAGGCGGGCTGGTGCATGGCAAGACCGATCCCGGCGCCAAGGTGACGCTTGACGGCCGTGCCGTTCGCGTCGCCGACGATGGCGGCTTCATCTTCGGCTTCGGCCGCGACGCGCCGGCCGAAGCGCGCCTCGATGTCGTCTTTGCCGATGGCAGCAGCACGCATCGCGACCTTAAGGTTGCGGCACGACAGTACGATATTCAGCGCATCAACGGGTTGCCCACACAGCAGGTCACGCCCGACGCCGCGACCTTGGAGCGCATCAAGCGCGAGCAGGTCGAGATCAACGCGGCGCGCGGCGTCGACAGCAGTCTGCCGTTCTTCGAGCGGGCTTTCGTCTGGCCCGCGGTCGGACCGATTTCCGGCGTCTATGGCAGCCAGCGCATCCTCAATGGCGAGCCGCGCGCCCCGCATATGGGCCTCGACATCGCCGCACCGCGCGGCTCGCCCGTGCTCGCCGCCGATGCCGGCACCGTCACCTTGGCCGAGCGCGATCTTTTCTTTACCGGCGGCACGGTGATCATCGATCACGGCTACGGCCTCGCCACGACCTACCAGCATATGGACCGCATCGACGTCACTGTCGGCCAGCACGTCGCGGCGGGCCAGCCGATCGGCATTGTCGGCGCCACCGGCCGCGTCACCGGCCCGCATCTCCATTTGGGGCTCAACTGGTACGAGGTGCGCCTCGACCCGGCGCTGGTGATGGGGCCGATGCCGACCGCGCAACACTGAGAATCAGGAATCCGGCCAGCGCCGATGCACCCAGAACCAGTGATCGGGCCGCTCGCGGATCCAGCGCTCGATCACTTGGTTCATCGTCGTCATGATCGCGAGCGTGTCGGCCTGGGCATCGCCGCTCATCGCGATCTCGAGCGGCGGCTCGCAGGTGATGCGGAAGCGCGCGCCCTTGAGCCGGTCGACGCGCACCGGCACCAGAGCGCAGCCAAAGCGCTGCGCCAAGACCG
>JASHUO010000072.1 GCA_030039975.1 Alphaproteobacteria bacterium | reverse complement strand
ACGCGGAACACTTCCTTGACGACGAGCGGCGCCAAGCCCTGCGACGGTTCGTCGAGCATCAGCAGCCGCGGATTGAGGAGCAGCGCGCGGCCGATCGCGAGCATTTCCTGCTCGCCGCCCGAGAGCTGCCGGCCGCGATTGTTGCGCCGCTCCTGCAGCCGCGGGAAGAGCTCGAAGACGCGCTCGATCGACCACGGGCCCGGGCGCTCGATCGGCACTTTGAGATTTTCTTCGACGCTGAGATTGGGAAAGATGCGGCGTCCCTCGGGAACATAGCCGACGCCGAGCCCGGCGATGCGGAAGCTCGGCCAGCGCGTCGTTTCCGCGCCGAAGACAGTGATCCGCCCCTCGCGCGCCGGTGTCAGCCCCATCAGGCTGCGCAGCGTCGTCGTCTTGCCTGCGCCGTTGCGGCCGAGGAGGGTGGTGATGCGTCCCTCGGCGATCTCGAGGCTGACGCCGTGGAGGATGTGGCTCTTGCCGTAGAAGGTATGGAGGCCTTCGGCCTTGAGCGCCACACCGTTCGCGCCGTTGACCCCGCTCATGCGGCTTTGCCCAAATAAGCGGCCTGAACTGCCTCGTTGGCGGCAATCTCCGCCGGGGTCCCCTCGGCGAGCAGCCGGCCTTGATCGAGCACGCTGATGCGGTCGGCGAGGTGGAAGACGACGCGCATATCGTGCTCGATGAGGACGATGGTACGCTTGCTGTCGCGGTGGAGGCGGCGGATCAGCTGGGTGATGTCGTAGGTTTCCTGGTCGCCCATCCCTGCCGTTGGCTCGTCGAGCAGCAGCAGGCGCGGCTTCAGCGCGAGCGCCATGGCGATTTCGGCGGCGCGCTGATCGCCATGCGACAATTCGCCGACGAGTCGTCCGCCCTTTTTCTCGATGCCGGCCAGCGTCAGAATCTCGTCGACCGTGTTGCGCACCTCCGCCGCCGCGCTGCGGCCGAGCCAGGGGCGGAGGCGATAACCGGCGGCGACCTCGGCGCTGATCTGCACATTCTCGGCGACGCTGAGCTCGGGAAAGATCTCGGTGATCTGGAACGTCCGCGCCATACCGAGGGCGACGCGCTTATGCGCCGGCACCCGCGTCACATCCTTCCCGTCGAACGCGATCGTGCCCGATGTCGGCGGGAAGAAGCCGCTGATGAGATTGAAGAAAGTCGTCTTGCCGGCGCCGTTTGGCCCGATCACGGCGCGGAGCTCGCCGGGCTCGACCATGAGCGACACATCGCGCACGGCGACGAGGCTGCCGAAAGCCTTGGTGACGCCGCGCACCTCCAGAACGCTCATCCCTGGCTCCGCCGCTGCAGGAAGCCGAGGAGCCCGCGCGGGAAGAACAGCACCACGAGGACGAAGAGCAGGCCGATGAACGACATCCAATTGACCGTCATGCTCGAAATGTAATCCTGCAGGACGACGAAGACGGCGGCGCCGAGCAGCGGACCCCAGAAGGTGCGCATGCCTCCCATCACGGTCATGATCACGATCTCGCCCGACAGCGAATAATGCAGGCCGAGCGGATCCGCGAAATTGTTGAGCAGCGCGTAGAGCGTGCCGGCGAGCGCGGTGAAGAAGCACGAGATGGAGAAGGATAGCCAGATATGGCGCTCCACCGGGATGCCCAAAAAGCGGGCACGGCGCTCATTTTCGCGGATGGCGATGAGCGTGCGGCCGAAGGGCGAGCGCAGCAGCAGCCCCATGGCGGCTACCGCCACGGCGAAAACCGCGAGCAGAAAGTAGTAGAAGACATTGCCGCCATCGGTGATGTCGACGAGCCAGGGGCCGAGATGGATTGGCGCCCGCTGAAAGCCGCGCAGCCCGTCAAAGCCGCCGGTCAGGTCGTTCCAGCTGTAAGCGATGTAGTAGCAGATCTGGCCGAAGGCGATGGTCACCATGGCGAAGTAGACGCCGCGGCGGCGAACGATGAGCAACCCGAACAAGGTGCCCGCCACCCCGCCGAGCAAGGTGCCGAGCAGCATCGCAAGCGGTGTGCTAGCGGCGAGAAATTTGAGCGTGAGCCCGGCACCATAGGCACCGAGGCCGAAATAGGCGGCATGCCCGAAGCTCATGACGCCGGTGAAACCGAGCAGCAGGTTGAAGCCGATCGCCGCCAGCGCCAACACCAGGACGCGTGCGGCGAGCGCGGTGTAGCCGCCGAGCAGCGGCAGCCAGAGCGGCACGGTAAGCAGCAGGAGCCAGATCGCGATGAGCGGCAGCCAGCGGCTCTCGCCCGGGCGCTTGACGGCGTCGATGACAGCGGCGCTGTTCACGTCATCAATCCTTCTTCGCCCAAGAGACCGCGCGGCCGCAACAGTAGCACCACCGCCATGATGAAGTAGATCACGGCCTCGCTGGCCGCGGGATAGAAGACTGTCGTGACCGCGGCGGCGACGCCGATCAGCAAGCCACCGAGCAGGGTGCCGGTCAAGCTGCCGACGCCGCCAACGATGATAGCGATGAAGCTCGGCATCAGCAGATCATCGCCCATATTGGGATTGAGGCCGATCTGACCGGCGGCGAGCACGCCGCTCAACCCCGCCAGCAGCGATCCCAGCGCGAAATTGAAC
>JASHUO010000741.1 GCA_030039975.1 Alphaproteobacteria bacterium | reverse complement strand
GAGGGCAAGCATCCCTGGGCCGAAACGCTCGGCACGGCCAAGAGCCCGATGCTGATCCTGGGGCAGGGGGCGCTGGCGCGGCCCGATGGCGCCGCCATCCTGGCGCTGGCGCGGCAGCTGGCCGAGCGCGCCAAGCTGGTGCGCGAGGGCTGGAACGGCTTCAACGTGCTGCATACGGCAGCCGCGCGCGTCGGCGGTCTCGATCTCGGCTTCGTGCCGGGCCCGGGCGGGCGCGATACCGCCGGCATCCTCAAAGGATGCGAAACCGGCGAGATCGAGATCCTCTATCTCCTCGGCGTCGACGAGATCGATGCGAGCTGGTTCGGCAAGGCTTTCGTCATCTATCAGGGCCATCACGGCGATGCCGGCGCGCGCCGCGCCGATATCGTGCTGCCCGGTGCCGCCTATACCGAGAAGGATGCGAGCTACGTCAACACCGAAGGCCGCGTTCAGCTCGGCCGCCGCGCCGTCTTCCCGCCGGGCGATGCGCGCGAGGATTGGAAGATCCTGCGCGCCCTCTCCGAGGCGCTGGGCCGGAAGCTGCCTTATGATTCGCTGGCGCAGCTGAGAAAGCGCATGATCGCGGTCAATCCGGTCTTCGCCGCGGTCGACGAAGCGACCCCGGCCGCGTGGGGGAGCTTCGGCAGGCCCGGCCCGCTGCAAGCCGTGCCTTTCGCCTATCCCATCGCCGATTTCTACCGCACCGACCCGATCAGCCGCGCCTCGGCGACCATGGCCAAATGCGCCGCCATCTTCGCGGCCGATGCGGCGGGGAAGACCGGCACCCATGGGTAATCTGCTGCAGGGATATGTCGTGCCCGGCGCGGTGATGATCGGCGAGATCCTGGTGATCGTCGTGCCGGTGCTGATCGCGATCGCCTATCTCACCTATGCCGAGCGCAAGGTGCTGGCCTGGGCGCAAATCCGCAAAGGCCCCAACGTCGTTGGTCCCTTCGGCCTGTGGCAGCCTTTCGCCGACGGGCTGAAGCTGCTGCTGAAAGAGACAGTGATCCCGAGCGGCGCAAACCGCGTCGTCTTCATCGCCGCGCCCATCCTCAGCTTTGGCCTGAGCCTCCTCGCCTGGGCGGTCATCCCGTTCTCCAACGGCGTGGTGCTCGCCAATATCAATGTCGGCATCCTCTATCTCTTCGCCATCAGCTCGCTCGGCGTCTACGGCATCGTCATGGCCGGCTGGTCGTCGAACTCGAAATACGCCTTCCTGGGCGCGCTGCGCTCGGCCGCGCAGATGGTCTCCTACGAAGTGTCGATGGGGTTCGTGATCGTCTCGGTGCTGCTTTGCGCCGGCTCGCTCAACCTCACCGACATCGTCTTGGCGCAGCGCAAGATCTGGTACTGCATTCCGCTGCTGCCGATGTTCATCGTCTTCTTCGTCTCGGTGCTCGCCGAGACGAACCGCTCGCCTTTCGATCTGCCGGAGGGCGAGAGCGAGCTGGTCGCCGGCTTCTTCGTCGAGTATTCGGCGATGGCCTTCGCGCTCTTCTATCTCGGCGAGTATGGCAGCATGATCCTGATGAGCGCGATGACCGCCATCCTGTTCCTCGGCGGTTGGCTCGCGCCCTTCAACATCGAGCCTTTCACCGGGCTGGGTGCGCATCTCTGGGGCGGCTTCTGGTTCGCGCTCAAGGTCGCCTTCGTGCTCTTCTGCTTCCTCTGGGTGCGCGCCACCATGCCGCGCTTTCGCTATGATCAGCTCATGCGCCTCGGCTGGAAGGTGTTCCTGCCGCTGTCGCTGTTCTGGCTCGTGCTGACCGCCGGCGTCCTGGTGGGAATGGGCTGGCTGCCGACATAAGGATCGACCATGGCATTCCTCGATCGTGGCGCGCGCGCCGTTCTCCTCTCCGAGTTGGCCTCGGGCCTCATGATGACCTTCCGCTACATGTTCAAGCGGCCGGTTACCCTGAACTATCCCTACGAGAAGGGTCCGCTCTCGCCGCGCTTCCGCGGCGAGCATGCGCTCCGCCGCTATCCCAACGGCGAGGAGCGCTGCATCGCCTGCAAGCTGTGCGAGGCGATCTGCCCGGCGCTCGCCATTACCATCGAGGCCGAGCCGCGCGAGGATGGCAGCCGCCGCACCACGCGCTACGATATCGACATGACGAAATGCATCTATTGCGGCTTCTGCCAGGAAGCGTGCCCGGTCGATGCCATCGTCGAAGGGCCGAATTTCGAGTATGCCACCGAGACGCGCGAGGAGCTCTTCTACGACAAGGACAAGCTGCTCGCGAACGGCGATCGCTGGGAGGCGGAGATCGCGCACAACCTTGCGCTCGATGCGCCCTATCGCTGAGCCGCGTCCATGATCGTCCAGGCCATCTGCTTCTACCTCTTCGCCGCGATCACGGTCGCGTCCGGCGTGATGGTGATTGCCTCGCGCAATCCCGTCCATTCCGTGCTCTTCCTCATCCTTGCCTTCTTCAACGCGGCCGGGCTTTTCGTGCTGATGGGCGCCGAGTTCCTGGCCCTCATCCTGGTCATCGTCTATGTCGGCGCGGTGGCGGTGCTCTTCCTCTTCGTCGTCATGATGCTCAACATCGACTTCGTCGAGCTGCGCCAGGGCTTTTTGCAATACCTGCCGGTCGGTGTGGTGATCGGCATCGTGCTGTTCGTCGAGCTGCTGCTGATCTTCGGCGCCTGGGTGGTGGCGCCCGACGTGGCCAAGTCGATCGCCGCGCCGACGCCGTCGCCGACCACGGTCACCAACACCGTGGCGCTGGGGCAGCTCCTCTACACCCGCTACGTCTATGTCTTCCAGGCGGCGGGGATGATCCTGCTCGTCGCCATGGTCGGCGCCATTGTACTGACCCTCCGGGCGCGCGAGGGCGTGCGCAAGCAGGATATCGCCCGCCAGGTCGGACGCCGGCGCGCCGAGACGCTCGAGATCGTCAAGGTCCGGCCGCGGCAGGGAGTGTGACCTCGATGCTGGAGATCGGTCTCGCCCATTACCTCACCGTTGCCGCGATCCTGTTCACGCTCGGCATCTTCGGCATCTTCCTCAACCGCAAGAACGTCATCATCATCCTGATGTCGATCGAGCTCATCCTGCTCGCCGTCAACATCAACTTCGTCGCCTTCTCCGCCTTTTTGCACGACCTTGTCGGCCAGGTCTTCGCCATGTTCGTGCTCACCGTGGCGGCGGCCGAGGCGGCCATCGGGCTTGCCGTCCTTGTCGTCTATTTCCGCAACCGCGGCAGCATCGCCGTCGAAGACATCAACCTGATGAAGGGTTAATCCGGTGACGGTCGCAGCCATCTTCCTGCCGCTCCTCGGCGCGTTTATCGCCGGCTTCTTCGGCCGCTGGATCGGCGACCGCGGCGCACAGCTCGTCGCCTGCGCGGGCCTTCTCCTGTCCGCCGTGTTCGGCGTGCTGATCTTCGTCGACGTCGTGTTCAACGGCCACAGCGCCACGACCGAGCTCTTCACCTGGATCGACACCGGCGAGCTGCAGGTGGATTGGGCGCTGCGCTTTGATCCCCTGAGCGCCGTGATGGTGGCGGTGGTCACCGTGGTCTCGTCGATGGTTCACATCTATTCCATCGGCTACATGGCGCATGACAAGGGCATCCCGCGCTTCATGTCCTATCTCAGCTTCTTCACCTTCTTCATGCTGATGCTGGTGACATCCGACAATTTCGTGCAGCTGTTCTTCGGCTGGGAGGGTGTCGGTCTCTGCTCTTACCTGCTGGTCGGCTTCTGGTACGACCGGCCCTCGGCGAACGCCGCGGCGATCAAGGCCTTCGTCGTCAACCGCGTCGGCGATTTCGGCTTCGCGCTCGGCATCTTCGCGGTCTACGCGCTGTTCGGCTCGCTGCATTTCGGTACCGTGTTCGACGCCGCCCCCAACTTCGCCCATACCAGCTTCACCTTCCTCGGCTGGCAGGTCGATGCGCTCACCGTCACCTGCATCCTGCTCTTCGTCGGCGCCATGGGCAAATCGGCCCAGATCGGTCTCCATGTCTGGTTGCCCGACGCGATGGAGGGACCGACGCCGGTCTCCGCCCTGATCCATGCCGCGACCATGGTGACCGCCGGCGTCTTCATGGTGGCGCGGCTGTCGCCGCTCTTCGAATATGCGCCGATCGCGCTCGCGGTGGTCTGCGTCGTCGGCGGCACCACCGCGATGTTCGCCGCCACCATCGGCATGGCGCAGAACGACATCAAGCGGGTTATCGCCTATTCCACCTGCAGCCAGCTCGGCTACATGTTCTTCGCCGCGGGCGTTTCGGCCTATTCGGCGGCGATCTTCCACCTCATGACCCATGCCTTCTTCAAGGCGCTGCTGTTCCTGGGCTCGGGCTCGGTGATCCACGCCATGTCGGGCGAGCAGGACATGCGCAAGATGGGCGGCCTCTGGCGGCTCATTCCGGTGACCTATGCGCTGATGTGGATCGGCAGCCTGGCGCTCGCCGGCATCCCGCCCTTTGCCGGCTACTTCTCCAAGGACGCGATCATCGAATCGGCCTGGGCGTCGGGCACCGGTTTCGGCCACTACGCCTTCTGGCTCGGCACCTTCGCCGCCTTTCTCACCGCCTTCTATTCCTGGCGCCTCCTTT
>JASHUO010000740.1 GCA_030039975.1 Alphaproteobacteria bacterium | reverse complement strand
CGCTATGTCGGCGACCCCATCGTGATGGTGGTGGCCGAAAACCTCGAACAGGCGAAGGACGCCGCCGAGCTGATCGAGGTCGCGTATGAGGTGCAGCCTGCGGTGACAGCGACCGCCGCGGCGACCCAGCCGGGCAGCGCTGCGGTCTGGCCGGAATGCCCGGACAACATCTCGCATGTCTTCGAGATCGGCGACCGCGCGGCGACCGAGGCAGGGTTCTCGCGCGCCGCGCATGTCGTGCGTCGGCGCTATGTCATCACCCGCGTGCATGCGCAATTCATGGAGCCGCGCGGCGCGCTCGGTCATTACGATACACGCGAGGAGCGCTTCACCCTTTACGCCGATGTGCAATATCCGCACCGCGTGCGCGAAATGCTGGCGAACCGCATCTTCAAGCTGCCGCTGTCGCAGATCCGCGTCGTCGCCGGCGATATCGGCGGTGCCTTCGGCATCAAGGGTTGGCAATATGTCGAGCACCGGCTGGTGTTGTTCGCGGCGCGGCGCCTGGGGCGTCCGGTGAAGTGGCGCTGCGAGCGCAGCGAAGCGATCCTGGCCGACGAGCATGGCCGCGACGTCGTCGCCGATGCCGAGCTGGCGCTCGACCGCGACGGCCGCTTCCTCGGCCTCAAGGTGCGGACGATCTCCAATATCGGCGCCTATCTCTCCGCCGACCGCAACATGCTGGCAACCTTCACCAGCCTGCCGGCGATGGTTGGCGTCTACGCCGTTCCCGCAGCGCATGTGCAGATGACCGCCGCCATCACCAATACCAACCCGACCGCGCCCTATCGCGGCGCCGGCCGGCCCGAGGCGATCTACGTCATCGAACGGCTGATCGACGATGCGGCGCGCGAGCTGAAGCTCGACCGCATCGATCTCAGGCGGCGCAACATGATTCCGGCCGCGGCGATGCCGTGCAAGACGGTGCTCGGCTTCACCTATGATTGCGGCGATTTCCCCGCCAATATGGAGCGGGCGCTGGCGCTGGGCGATGTCGCGGGCTTTGCCGCGCGGCGCGAGGCCTCGGCACGGCGCGGGCGGTTGCGCGGCCTCGGCATCGCCAACGCGGTCGAGCGTGCGGCCAGCCCCGGCATGGAGTTCGCCGAGATCCGCTTCGACAGCAGCGGCCGCGCCACGCTGCTGATGGGCACCAAGAATCAGGGGCAGGGGCACGAGACCACCTTCCGCCAGATCGCGTCCGAGAAGCTCGGCCTTGCGCCCGAGGACATGCGCTATGTCGACGGCGACACCGATCTCGTCGCCTATGGCATGGGCACGATGGGCTCGCGCTCGACGGTGATCGGCGGCACGGCGTTGAGCCTCGCCGCCGACAAGATCATCGCCAAGACGAAGAAGATCGCCGCGCATATGCTCGAGGTGAGCGAGGCCGACATCACCTTCGGCGATGGCCGCTTCACCGTCGCCGGCACCGACCGCGCGATCCCGATCAAGGAGGTGGCGCGCGCCGCCTTCGTGCCGGCGAAGCTGCCGCGCGGGACGGAGCCGGGGCTTTTCGAGACCGGCAGCTTCTCGCCGCTGCAAGACACCTTCCCCAATGGCTGCCATGTCTGCGAGGTCGAGATCGATCCCGAGACCGGCGCCGTCTCGCTCGATCGCTACAGCGTCGTCGACGATGTCGGCACCGTGGTCAATCCCAAGACGCTCAAAGGCCAGATCCATGGCGGCGTGGTGCAGGGGCTGGGCCAGGTGCTGATGGAGGAGGTCGTCTACGACCGCCAATCGGGCCAGCTGCTCACCGCCTCCTTCATGGATTACGCCATGCCGCGCGCCGACGATCTCTGCGCCTTCGAGGTCGAAAGCCGGCCCGTGCCGACGAAGCTCAATCCGCTCGGCGTCAAAGGGGCGGGCGAGGCCGGCACGGTGGGCGCACTGCCGGCGGTGATGAACGCGATCATGGACGCGCTCGCCGCGTCGGGCGTCGACCAATTCGACATGCCGGCAAGCCCGACGCGCATCTGGCAGGCGCTTGCCGCCGCCGGGCGGCGCTGACGCTCACCGTCTTGTGCGCGGCGGAGCGCTGCTCTATCTGCTAAGACGGCAGCGATGCGTACAGTCAATCCCGAACGGTTCGAGGCGCGACGGCGGCATGTCCGCGAGGCGGCGTTCGCCTGCTTCAAGCGCAAGGGCTTCCACCAGGCGAGCATGGCCGATATCTGCGCCGAAGCGGCGATGAGCCCGGGCAATGTCTATCGCTATTACGACAGCAAGGAGGCGATCATCGCCGCCATCTGCGAGGAGGACCGCCGCCAGCTCACGGCGCGGCTGGAGCGTCTGGGCGAGAGCGGCAATCTCTTCGACAGCATGCTGGCGCTGGCCGGCGAGGCGATGAGCGCCCGCGACCCGGCGAAGAGCAAATTCGGCTGCGAGGTGCTGGCCGAAGCGACGCGCAACGAGCGCATCGCCGAGATCGTGCGCCGCCACCACGCCGCCATCATCGCGCTCTGCGCCGCGGCGATCCGGCGCGCCCAGGAGCTGGGCCAGGTCGATCCCGCGCATGACGCCGAGGCAGCGGCGGCGGTGCTGGTGGCCGCCGCCGAGGGGCTCAACACGCGCCTCGCGCTCTCGCCGGCGCTCGACCCGGTGGCGCCGCTCGCCGCCTTCCGCCAGCTGCTGCAGCGCTTCCTGAGCCCGCCGGTGCGCCGCGCGCCACCGCTCGGGTAGGCAGCCGCGGCCGGCTGCTTTATTCTCGCTACGTCGCGTCGCACTTCTCTGAGGGAGGCGGGCCCATGAGCGTCATCAGCGTGGCCGTGTTGCGGCCGGCCGCATCGAGCGCCGCGCAGGAGCTGAGCGCCACGCTCGAGCGCCAGCGCCAGGCCTTTCTGCAAGCGGGACCGCCGACACTCGACGAGCGGCGCGCCGATCTTGCCCGGCTCAAAGCGGCGATCCGCGACAAGGCAGAAGCACTGGCGCGGGTGATCTCGGAGGATTTCGGCCATCGCTCGCGGCATGAGACCCTGCTCGCCGAGATCTTCACCGCGCTCTCCGGCATCCGTCATGCCGAGAAACACCTCGGTCAATGGATGCGTCCCAAGCGCGTCTCGGTGAGCGCGGAGCTGCTGCCCGGCCGCGCGCGCATCCTCTACCAGCCACTCGGCGTCGTCGGCATCATCAGCCCCTGGAACTATCCCTTTCAGCTCGCGATCATGCCGCTGATCGCCGCGCTTGCCGCCGGCAACCGCGTCATGCTGAAGCCCTCGGAGCTGACGCCGCGCACCGCCGATTTCATCGCCGAGTTTCTCGCCGGCCTTTTTCCCAGCGACAAGGTCGCAACCGTGCTCGGCGGAGCCGAGATCGGCGCCGCTTTCGCACGGCTGCCCTTCGATCACCTCTTCTATACCGGCTCGACCGCGGTCGGCCGCCTCGTCATGCAGGCGGCGGCGGAGAGTCTGACGCCGGTGACGCTCGAGCTGGGCGGCAAGTCGCCCTGCATACTGGGCGAGGACGCGGTGCTCTCCGGCGCCGTCGAGAGCATCTTCTATGGCAAGCTGCTGAATGCCGGCCAGACCTGCATTGCGCCGGATTACGTTCTGCTGCCCGAGGCGAAGCGCGAGGCGTTCATCGCCGAGGCGCAGCGCGCGGTGAAGAAATTCTATCCGCGCCTTGCTGCCAATCGCGACTACACCAGCATCGTCAACGAGCGCCAGTATCAACGTCTGCGCCGCTATCTCGACGAGGCCAAGGCGAAGGGCGCGCGCATCGTCGAGCTCAACCCGGCCGAGGAGCCGCTCGAAGAATCACGCAAGCTGGCGCCGACCCTGGTGATCGAGCCCGGCGACGATCTTGCGCTGACGCGCGAGGAGATCTTCGGCCCGGTGCTGCCGGTCAGGACCTATCGCCGGCTCGACGACGCGATCGACTACGTCAACCGCCATCCGCGGCCGCTGGCGCTTTATTATTTCGGTGAAGACGCGAAAAAGCGCGACACTGTGCTGGCGCGCACCATCTCCGGCGGCGTCTCGGTCAACGCGACGCTGATGCATGTGGTGGTGGAGAACCTGCCCTTCGGCGGCGTCGGCGCTTCCGGCATCGGCGCCTATCACGGCGAGATCGGTTTTCAGACCTTCTCGCACCGCAAGGGCGTCTTCCTGCAAAGCCGCTTCAACGGCGCCTTCCTCCTGCGCCCACCCTTCGGCCGCATCACCGATCTCATGCTGAAGCTGTTGCTCCGGCGCTGAGTGAGGTTTTTCCCCCTCCCCCCTTGAGGGGGAGGGAGGGGTGGGGGGTACCGCGCGCTCCGCTGCGCGCCAAGCTATTGCAATTTCTTTGTGCGCTTCGCGCGACCCCCCTCCCTTCCCTCCCCCTCAAGGGGGGAGGGGCTGCGTCGTCTTTGACGTCAGGTTGCTCTTGGCTCCGATCACCGACTAAACATACCGGAACGTCGTGAACATGCCGGCGTCGAGGTGATAGAGCAGGTGGCAGTGGAAGGCCCACCAGCCCGGGTTGTTGGCGTCGAAGGCGACGACGACGCGGCGACCCGGCGGGACCAGCACCGTGTCGCGCACCGCGCCCGAAAAACGCTTGCCGTCGATTTCGACGACCTGGAATTCATGGCCGTGCAGATGCATCGGATGCGACATCGGCGTCCGGTTGATCATCACCAGCTCGACGCGCTCGCCCTTGGCGATGGGCAGGGGCGGGACGTCTTTGTTCCAGACGACATTGTTGAGCGACCAGACATAGCCGCGCATCTCGCCGGTCAGATTTATCGTGTGAACGCGATCGACTTTGCGTACGCTCAGCGGCCGTTTCGCGCGCAGCCGTGCCTCCAGATCGAGGGTGAGCGGTTTCGAGGGCATCATCGCCAGCTCGGCGATGCGGTCGACTCGACCGTTTCCGGCGACCAGGACGATGCCGGTCTGCTTGCGGTCGCCTTCCAACACCGCAAGCACCGGGTAAGACGCCGCTGCATGCGGGACCGCCACGCGGATGTCGAGGCGCTGCGCCACCGCGATCGGGAAGCGGCGTCCCCGGATCGGCACGATTTCGAAGCCGTCCACCGCGATCAGCTCGCCGTCGAGCCGGCCGAGATCGATGTGAAAGGCGCTCATCGACGAGCTGTTGATGAGGCGCAGCAGAACGCGCCCTCCCGGCTCGACCGAAACGGTCTGGGGATCGGCGAGCGTGCGGTCATTGGCAAGGAAAGCGTCGTATTTGACGTCGTTGAGATCCGGTTGCGCCGCGGCTCCCGCCTTCGCCATGCCCGGCATCGCGCCTTTCATTGCGGTCGACGTGTCGCCGCCCGAGGCTGCCGGCATGGTCATGCCGGCGCCCTTCTTCAGCGCGGCAAAAATCTGGTCGGGCGGCGTGAAGCTGAAATCGGCCAGCATGACGACGACGTCCTGCTGATCGGGCCGGTCGCGTTGATCCCTGATGATGAGGGGCGCGGCCATCAGCAGCTGCTCCTGCAGCCCTTGATGGGAATGCATCCAGAAGGTACCGCCGAAGCGCAGCGGGAAATCATAGTCGGCGCTGCCGCCGGGCGGGATCGGCGGTCCGGAAATGCCGGGTACCCCGTCCTGCCGCCAGGGCGGCGTCAGGCCGTGCCAGTGAATGAGGCTCGGCTCGTCGATGCCGTTCTCGACGCGAACACGAAACGGCTTCCCGACCTCGGTGGTGAGGCCGAAGGTGCCGTCCGGCTGGCGAATGCCGAAGACGGAAGCCGGCTTCCCGTTCACCTCGATGCTGCGGCGCTGCAGGCGCAGGATCGTCTTTGGCGCCGCATTTCCGCCGGCGCTGGCGGGCGGGCTTTGCGCCTGCGCAACGCGGCGAATTCCCACCGATGCCGCAACAGCTCCCATGATCACGGTACGGCGAGACAGCATGATGGACTCCTCGCAGCGTCGATCCCGCAATGTCGGGGGTGGCGCCACTGTACTTGAACCGCGGACGATGCGCGCGGTTGAAATGCCGTGCTGGTTAGGACGCTTGGATTGCGCGCCGTCGCGCGCTCTGCTGAAGCTGCTTTGATCCGGCGGTAGCTGCGGTTTCTACCCCCTCCCCCCTTGAGGGGGAGGGAGGGGTGGGGGGTGCCGCGTGCTCCGCGGCATGCCAAGCTATCTCAACGAGATTGGTGTGAAAGCGAGAGCGTATCGTGGTGAAGGCTCTGCTCTTCACAGTGCGTAGCCGCGATAGCGCGCTTCTTCGATCGGGACGATCATCTTGCCGATCGGCCAGAGCGCCAGCGCCGCCAGCTTCACATGCGCCCAGGCGAAGGGCAGGCCAATGATGGTGACGGCGAGCAGCAAGGCGGTGACGAGATGGCCGAGCGCCAGCCACCAGCCGGCAAGGGCGAGCCAGATGAGATTGCCGAGCACACCCAGCGGCCCGCTGCCGAGATCGTCGCGGCCGGTATAGCGGGCGCGCGAGACGGCGGTGTGGCCGAAGGGCAGCAGCGTATAAGCGGCAATGGTGAAAGCGGCGCGCGCCCAGGGCAGTCCGATGATGGTGAGCGCCATGATGATCGCGGCGAAGACCCAGGCGACTGCCATCCACAGCCCGCCGAAGATGATCCAGAGCAGATTGAGAAAGACGCTCGTTGCCGGCATGGCATCCTCCCGCTCAGCGGCCGAGATCGCGGAATTTGCGGTGCAGATCGAATTCGCCCGAAGTGACCTGGCCCTCCATCTGGCCGAGCCGGTCCTCGAGATCGCGGAACTTGGCCTTGAGCGCACCGAGCGTGTCGGTGGGCGCGGTGTTGACGCCGCGCCAGAAGGCTTCCTCTTCCGCGCTCGCATAGAACGCCCGCGGCTTCGGCTGCAGCACGACGGCGAGGATCACATAGGCGATGACCGTCGGCGGAAAGAAGAAGATGAGGCCGAGCACCGCGACGAGCCGCACCACGATCGGCTCGGTGCCGATGTAATTGGCGATGCCGGCGCAGACGCCGGCGATGATGCCGCGATCGGGATCGCGCCAAAGCCGGTAGCGGCTGCTGCTGCTGTTGGTCCAGACCATGGCTCAGCCTCCCGCACGCATGCGCCAGCCCGGCGCTTCCGAATCGAGTACCTTCTCGAGCGCGTCGATGCGCCCCTCCATCCGCCGCGCGCTCTGCCACAATTCGCCCAGCGTCTTCTCATCCGCGCCCGAAAGCCGCCGCGCGTTCCGCCACTGCGTGATGTAGTGCAAGATGATCCAGATCGGCGCGACGATGACGAGAAAGAGAATGCCGAGAATGAAGAATCCGCCGTGGAAGAACATGGCGTCCCATCTCCTCTAGCGCGTTGCTGCCGGACGGATGCTGTTGCCAAGCCGCTCCTTGAGCGCCTTCAGCTCCTCATCGACGCCGTGCTCGGCCTCGAGCCCGGCGAGCTCGTCGGCGAGCGTCTTCTTGCGGCCGAGATCGAAGGCTTCCGCTTTCCCCTCGATCTCGTCGAGCGCGCGCTCGACCTGCTCGAAGCGCGCGAACGCATCGGTGATGCGCTCGTCATAGAGCTTGCTGCGCAGCTTGATGCGATTGGCAGCGGATTTGTGCCGCGCGGCGATCGACTTCTCGCGCGCCTTGGCATCGGCGAGCTTCGCCTGCAGCTTGCCGATATCCTCGTTCTGCTTGGCGAGCGCATCCTCGACTTGGCTCTGCTGCTGGCGCAGTGCGGCGAGCGCCTCGGCGACGCGCGCCTTGGCCAGCAACGCCCCCTTGGCGAGGTCCTCGCGCCCCTTGGTGATCGCCAGCTCGGCGCGGCGCTGCCATTCCTCCTGCTCGCGCTCGAGCGTCGCGACGCGCCGCTCGAGCTCCTTCTTCTCCGCGATCGCCCGCACCGCCGAGGAACGCACCTCGACCAGCGTGTCCTCCATCTCCTGGATGATGAGACGGATGATCTTCTCGGGATCCTCGGCGCGGTCGAGGATCGCATTGATGTTGGAGTTCACGATGTCGGCGAGGCGGGAAAAAATCCCCATGACGCGTATCCCTTACTGCTGAGGCTGAAACTCATTCGATGCCTGCCTTTAAGCAGCCTTCGTGCCAAATCCGGCCTTTCCCGTTAAGCCGTTGATTGAACATAGATTTCTCGGAGCGCCCTTGCGTCGGGGCAAGCGCTCGCTTAGGTATTTATCCCAAGAGGTGGTGCTTTGTCCCAATCAATGGCGATATTCGCCGATCCGGCCCGCGAGCTCCCGCGTTTGGTCGGGGAGGCGCCGGCGTTTCGCGCCGCTTTGGCGCAGGTGTCGCAGCTAGCATCGCTCGACCGGCCGGTGCTGGTGGTGGGCGAGCGCGGCACCGGCAAGGAGCTGGTGGCGGCGCGGCTAACCTATCTTTCGCCGCGCTGGGACAAACCCTTCGTCAAGCTCAACTGCGCCACCTTGGCCGAAAGCCTGCTCGACAGCGAGCTGTTCGGTCACGAGGCCGGGGCCTTCACCGGGGCGACGCGGCGCCGCTTGTCGCGCTTCGAGATCGCCGATGGCGGGACGCTGTTTTTGGACGAGATCGCCACGGCGTCGCTGGCGGTGCAGGAGAAGATCCTGCGCGTCATCGAATATGGCAGCTTCGAGCGTGTCGGCGGCAATGAGGTGCAGCATGTCGATGTCCGCGTCATCGCCGCGACCAATGTCGATCTGCCGCAGCTCGCCGCGTCCGGCCGCTTCCGCAGCGATCTGCTCGACCGGCTCGCCTTCGACGTCGTCACCATCCCGCCGCTGCGCGAGCGCGTCGAGGATGTGCCGCTGCTCGCCGAGCATTTCGCGCGCGCGATGACGCGCGAGCTCGGCCGCGACGCCTTTGCCGGCTTTACCGCCGCGGCGCTCGAGGCGCTCGCGGGCCATGCCTGGCCCGGCAATGTGCGCGAGCTCAAGAATGTGGTCGAGCGCAGCCTCTATCGCTGGCCGCGCCCCGACGAGCCTGTCGGCGAGATAGTCTTCGACGCCTTCGCCTCGCCGCATCGGCCTCAGGCTCCTGCGGTCCCGGCACCCGCGCTGCTGCCCGCCACGGCGCCGGCTGCTGCGGCCGGCGATTTCCTGGCGCGCGTCGCCGCCTATGAGCAGGATCTTCTCAGCGAAGCACTCACCCGCAACCGCTTCAACCAGCGCCGCACCGCGCAATCGCTCGGCCTCAGCTACGACCAGCTGCGCCACTACCTCAAAAAGCACGCGCTGCTCGGGCGCGCGGAGGGTCCATCGCAAAGCAGGAAGGGGGATAAGGGAATGCGGGGGGATTAGGGGGATGAAGGAAAGGGCGCCTTCGGCGCCCTAACCTTTTTGATTCTCAATCCCCTCATCCCCAATCATCCCCTTATCCCCTTTCCCTTCTTTCGGTGCCGGCGCTCACATCGTGATCCCGAGCTCGCAGATGTCGTGCCGCGCCATGCCTTCGGGGCAGACGAGATCGAAGCGGGAGCCCGCCGGCGTCAGATCCAAGAGGCCGAGGCCGGTGAGTTTCTCGCCGACGCGAT
>JASHUO010000739.1 GCA_030039975.1 Alphaproteobacteria bacterium | reverse complement strand
GCAGCACATCGACCCAGGGCGAGCGGCGATGCGCGTAGGAGAGCGATTCGGGAACCCGGGCAAAGATCGTGGTCTCGAGCACCGGCGGCGCGGCGAACATGGCTGTCCTCCCAGGGTTCGTTAGGCTGTGCTTGGCGCGGGGCGAATGACGGCGCCGGCACGTGCGACGAGATCGCCGAGGTCGCCCCGCAATTGCGCCAGCGCGAAGCTCAAGGCGAAGATGCGTTCGGCTTCGCCATCGCGCAAGTCCAGCGTCGGCAGCCGGTGACGGAACTCCTCCATGGCGGCGGCGTAGCGGTCGAGCGCCGCGAGCGCGGGATCGATCGCCGGTGGGACGCGCCCGCTCGCGAGCGCTTCGCTCATGTCGCGCAGGGCATCGACGAGCGCTGCAACGGCTTCGGCGAAAGTGGGGCCCAGCAGCCCCAGGGTCGATGCCGGTAGCGGCGTCGCGACGGCGCGGGCGATGACGATGAGATCGCTGCGCAGCCGGCGTACGCTGCGGATGAGCGGATCCGGATCGGGCGCGCCGCTGAGCCGGGTGCGGCGCTCATGTTCGGCTTCGCCCTTGATGGCTTCGAGGCGGCGCAACACCGCGGCGATGCGATCGTTGATCGGCTGCAGCGCCGGCCCGTCGCTGGCGCCGGCAAGCTGGCGCGACGCCGCTCCGAGCAGCTCCGCCTCGAGCGCAAGGCCGCGCGCGGCGGTCTTGACGAGCAGCCCATGTGCGCGCGCCGGCAGCAGGATCAGCGACACCCCGAGCCCGACGAGGCAGCCGAGGCCGATCTCGATCACGCGGCCGACGGCCGAGGCGAGCGGCCCCGCCGCGTCGCCGGAATGGACCAGCAGCACGATGACCGCCGTCACCGGCGCGATGCGGAAGCTCGCATTGACCGCCGCCAGCAAAGCCAGCGGCGCGATCGCTGCCGCGAGCACCACGCCCTCCATCAGCGATCCGGCATGCGGGATCAGCACCCCGACAAGCGCGCCATAGGCCGCGCCGCCGAGCGTGCCGAGCAAACGGTCGATCCCGGCCTTCAGCGAGCCGCCGACGCTGCCCTGAACGACGATGATCGAGGTGAACACGGCCCAATAGCCCTGGGCCAGACCGAGCAGCTTGGCCAGCGCGAAGGCGATGAGCCCCGACGCCGTCACGCGCAACGCCAGGCGCAGCTCGCCGCCATGCGTGCCAAGCCAGGCGCGGCCCGCGCGCGCCGCTGCGCGCATCACGGCAAAAGACCGATCTCGCGCAGATAGCGCGCGACGCCGGGATGGATGAGATCGGGGCGCGGCGCCGCGGTGGCGGTGTTCGCCGCCGTGGTCTCGCGCGCTTGCGGCAAGCGCCGCGCCAGCGCCGGCTCGGCGCGATGGAGGTCGCGCGCGAGGCGATAGGCGACATCATCGCCCAGTCCCGGCCGTGCCAGGATGAAGCTCCAGGAGCCGACCGATCGGATCGGCTCGCTCTGGCCGGGATAGCTGCCGGCGGGGAGGGTGAGTGGCTTCAGGAAAGCGTGCTTGGCGCGGATCAGCGCCGCTTCCTCGGCGCTGGGCGCGATGAAGCGTGCGCCGCCCGGGCTCTCGGCCAGCTTGGTGAAGCCGGGCCAGCCGGTGCCGCCGCCCCAGAGTGCGGCAGCACGCCCCTCCAGCACCATCGGTGGGCCGTCGCCGGCATGGTCGAGATAGATCGCCGAGAAATCGCGATTCTGGTCGAGGCCGATGCCATCGAGCACATAGCGCGCCAGGATCACGAGGCCCGAGCCGCGCGCGCCGAACGCCACCTCCTTCCCGCGGAGATCGCTGATGCGATGGTAAGGGCTGTCGGCGCGGACGACGAACATGCCGGGGGTGCCGTACATCGCCGCAAGGATGCGCACCGGCGAAGGCGGCCGGCCGATGCCGAAAAGCGCCTCATAGGCGACCTCGCCCTGCACCAGCGCGATGTCGAGCGCCTCCGCTTCGAGCAGCGGCAGGTTCTCGGTGCTGCCTTTGGTGTTGCGCGGCGAGAGGGCGAGATCGGACGCCACGTCGCTGAGCGCATCGATGACCGCCGCGCCATAGAGCGGAAAACCGCCGCCGGGCGTGGCCGTGCCAAGCGTGATCATCAGCCTCTCCTCGGCGCGGAGCGCGCGCCCGATCAAGATCGTCCCGCCCAACCCCGTCAGCGCGCCGAGCCGCTACGGCTGCGCGCCCTCAGCCTCCCTTCGGGTCGCGGACGCCGAAGGCGGGACGCGCCACCAGCCCGGCAAAATACGCGCCGAGCTTGGGCCAGCGCGCCGCGTCGAGCGGATGGCCGGCGATCTTCAGATTGACCAAGGGACAGTGGATGGCGATGTCGGCAAGGCTGAGCTTGCCGCCGATCAGGAAAGGCCCGGTCACCTGCCGCTCGAGATAGTCGAGCAGCGGCGGGATCTCCTTGGTGAGCGCCTGATCGACGACCGCCATGTCCGTCGGCTCTTTCATCAGCCGCGGCCTGACGACGATCTGGAAGAATACCTTGCCGGCGGTTGGGATCAGCACCGTATCGGCGAATTCTTCGAACCATATCATGCGGCCGAGCTCCTCGGCGCCTGCCGGAAACAGCGCCGGCGTCGGGTATTTGCGCTCGAGGTAGTGGCAGATGGCGCTGCTGTCGGCGAGGTGGTACGTGCCATCGACCAGTGCCGGAATTTTGCCGAGCGGGCTCACGGCCTGGAATTCCGGCGCGGGATCATGCGGCGGCACCGGGCGATGGTCGACGTGAAGGCCTTTCTCGCCGGCAAAGACGAGCGCCTTGCGCGCGAATGGCGAGAAGCTGCTGCCGAAGAGAATCATGCTTGCCCCCTTGCCCGCGATTCCGGCTCCACGATAGCGGCAAGCCCCGCGGCTTGGAAAGCGCCGCCGGAGTCAGGCCGCGCCGATGCCGAGATAGATCTGCTGCACCTGCGGATCGCCGGCGAGATCCTTGGCCTTGCCTTCGAGCACCGTGCGCCCGGTCTGCAGCACATAGGCGTAATCGGCAATGTCGAGCGCCAGCGGCACGGATTGCTCCGCCAGCAGCAGCGTCAGCCCTTCGCGGTGAAGGCGCTGCAAGGTCTCATAGAGCGCATCGACGATGGCTGGCGCCAGGCCCAGCGACGGCTCGTCCAGCATCAGCAGCTTGGGCTCGCTCATCAGCGCCCGTGCCAGCGCCAGCATTTGCCGCTCGCCGCCGGAGAGCGTGCCGGCGCGCTGGTGCCGCCGCTCCGCGAGCCGCGGAAAGATCGCGTAAGCGCGCTCGAGCAGCGCCGGAAGCCGGCGTTTCTCGCCGAGCGCGCTGGCGCCGAGGCGCAGATTCTGCTCGACCGTCTGGCCGACGAAAAGCCGCCAGCCCTCCGGCGACAGCGCCAGCCCGCGCGGCACGATGGCGAAAGCCGGAAGATTGGTGATCGACGCACCGCCCCAGTCGATGCTGCCGCGGTTCGTCCGCACCAGCCCGGCAATGGCGTTGAGCGTCGTCGTCTTGCCGGCGCCGTTCGAGCCCAACAGCGCCACGACGCTGCCCTCCGCCACCTCGAGCGATACATCGGCGACGCCGACGAGATCGCCATAGCGCACTTCGAGATGGCGCACGGAGAGCTGGCTCATCCTAGACTACTCGCATCATCGACACGCCCTGCTCGCCTGAAGCAGCTTGATTGCATGTGAGGTGCACCACGGAGGCACGGAGGACACGGAGAAGAGGGATAGGGTAAAAAAATCGCCGCCCCCGCGAAAGCGGGGGCCCAGGAGCAACCGTGCCGTCGCTTCCCTGGTTCCCCGCTTCCGCGGGGAAGGCGAAGAACAGCGGCGGATGCGATAGCCCCGCTCCATCGAGGAGGTATAGCGTAGTTGGGGAGTGCTCCATACTGCTCACCCTGAACCGCACGCGTCGGCATCGGCGTTGCAGACGTGCCACGCCGCGGTTCGTTATCATGGCGCCGCGGTAGCCAGGAGGAGAGGTTGGCGAGCGAGGCGGAGCGGCTGATTGCCGCCGCGCGCGAAGCGGCACAGGCAGGGCGCCTCGACGAGGCGGAGCGGCTTTGTGCGGCGGTGGCGGCAGGCGATGTCGCGGAGAGCGAGGCGCTCAATCTGCGCGGCGCAGTGGCGGGCATGCGCGGCGATCTCGCCGCGGCCGCTGCCCTCTTCCGGCGCGTGCTCGAGCGGCAGCCGGGCAATGCCAAGGCCGCCTTCAATCTCGGCGAATGTTGCCGCCGGCAGGGTGACGTCGCCGGAGCGCTCGCCGGCTATGCGCGCGCCATCGAAAGCGATCCCGACCTGCTCGACGCCTATCGCCACGGCGCGCTCGCCGCGAAGACCGAAGCGGCGCGCGCCGCCGAAGCGGGCGAGGAAGGCATCGCGCGCTATGCGCGGGGCCGCGCCGCCAACTACCTCAACGCGCTCGCGCTCAAGCTCGAAGCCGGCGACCCTGCGGCTGCCGAGGCGGCCTATCGCGAGGCTGCCGCGCTCGCGCCCGAGGACACGGCAGTGCTGGTCAATCTCGGCGAGCTGCTGCTGGCGCTCGGCCGGCCGGAGGAGGCGGAAGCGGCGCTGCGGCAGGCTGTCGCGCTGGCGCCGAGCCCGCAGGCGCAGACCAATCTCGGTGTGGCGCTGGCGACGTTGGGCCGCGGCGAAGCGGCGATCGACGCCTACCGCGCGGCGTTGGCGCTCAAGCCCGACCATCTCAACGCGCACTGCAATCTCGGCGGTGCCCTGGCCGCGGCGGGCCGGCGCGTCGAGGCCCTCGCCGCATTTCGCACCGCCCTCACGCTGCGTCCAGGCCATGCGCTCGCCTTGGTGCAGCTCGTCTATCAGCGGTAATGGCTGTGTGATTGGCCTGGTCTCGACGAGGAAGAGGCGGCGCTGCTGGACTGCACGCGGCGGGGCGAGCGGGTGACACCGCTGCCGCTGCTCGCCTTCTCGGACGATGCTGCGCTGCTGCGGCGGGCAGCGGAGATCTGGGCGCGCCCGTTTGCCGTGGCCGCGGAGCGGCGCCTTCCGGCCCGGCCGCCGGCCCGGCGGGAGCGGCTGCGCATCGGCTATCTCTCCCGCGATTTCCGCGTCCATGCCATCGCGTTCCTCACCGCCGAGCTGTTCGAGCGGCACGACCGCTCACGCGTCGAGATCGCGGCCTATTCGATCGCTCCCGATGACGGCAGCGCGATCGGCGCAAGGCTGCGCCGCAGCTTCGAGCATTTCACCGACTTGCCCGGGCTCGACGATGCCGCAGCCGCGCGGCGCATCCACGCCGACGGCATCGACATCCTGGTCGATCTCACGGGCCATACCGAGGGAGCGCGCGGCCGCATCCTCGCCTTCCGCCCGGCGCCCATCCAGGTGAACTATCTTTATCCGGGGACGATGGGCGCCGAGTTTATCGACTACATCCTTGTCGATCCCTTCCTGGCGCCGTCCGCGCACCAGCCTTTCTTCAGCGAGCGGCTGGTCCATCTGCCGCACTGCTATCTCGTTACCGACACGGCACGCGCGATCGCGCCCCGGCCGACGCGCGCCGCCTGCGGCCTGCCGGAACGCGGCTTCGTCTTCTGCTGCTTCAATCAGAGCTACAAGATCACGCCGGCATTGTTCGAGATTTGGCTGCATCTGCTGTGGTCGGTGCCGGAGAGCGTGCTCTGGCTCTTCGCCGGCGAACCGGCCGCCGCTCATCTGCGCCGCGAGGCGGCGTCGCGCGGCGTCGCGCCGGAACGGCTGATCGTCGCGCCGCCGCTGCCCCAGGCGCAGCATCTGGCGCGGCTTCCGCTCGCCGATCTCTTCCTCGATACGCTGCCCTACAATGCCCACACCACGGCAAGCGATGCGCTTTGGGTCGGGCTGCCGGTGCTGACCTGCGCCGGGCAGAGCTTTACCAGCCGCGTCGCCGGCAGCCTGCTGCACGCGCTCGGCCTGCCGGAGCTGGTGACGACCTCGCTGGGCGATTATCAGGCCGAGGCGCTGCGCCTGGTCCTGCGCCCGGACTTGCTCGCCGCGCTGCGCCGTCGCCTCGCCGCCAACCGCCCGACCGTGGCCCCCTTCGATACCAGCCGCCAGGCCCGGCATATCGAAGCCGCCTTCGCCGAGATGTGGCGCATCCACTGCGCCGGCGAGCCCCCGCG
>JASHUO010000738.1 GCA_030039975.1 Alphaproteobacteria bacterium | reverse complement strand
GCCGAACGACAATTGCGCGAGGGTATGGCGCCCGGAGACGAGGCCAAGGGCGCAGATCGAGAACAGGATGGCGATGCCCGAGGAGAGGAAGAACCCGACCGGCGCATAGCTCACCGAGCAATAGCCGGAGACCGCGGCCATGCCGACATAATGCATGCTGACGATGCCAAGGCCGGTCAGTGTGCCGGCGCCGACCGTCCGCACCAAGGTGCGCTCGCCGACGAACATGAGGCCAAGCCCGACCCCGGTGATCAGGATCGAGATCAGCACCGAACCCAAGGTGTAGAGGGCGTCATAGCCGAGGGCGATCGGCAGCCGCAGTGCCAGCATGGCGACGAAATGCATCGACCAGATGCCGCCGCCCAGCGCGAAGGCCGCTTTCGCGATCTGCCGCCGCCGCCGCCCCCCGGCCAATGCTTTGAGGCCGCTCGCCAGCCTGAGGCCGGTGAACGAAGCCATGATGGCGATGACGACCGAGGCCGCCACCAGCCAAGGGTCGTAGGTCACGATCAGCATGGCGTTTCGACCACACCGCCAGCGCACGCCGGCGTCGAAGTACTATCCCGTGTAATCTCGCACAACTATAGCAAAGCGGTGCCGCTTTTGTCCTCACCGACCGGTGAGCGCGAACGTCTCGACCCTGGCGTTAGGATGGACCGTCGCTTTTGCGGGGGTGACGGACAATATTAGGAAAATCAGAATCTTATGTCACTTTCGCGCAGGGGCGTGTCAAGAAAACGCTGGATGGGGAGCGGTGCGTCCTTCGACCGTTCGCTTCGCTCGCGCTCAAGATGAGGAAATTTTCTTTGTGCCATGAAGAACTTACCTCATCCTCAGCTTGTCGACGGATGTACATCGGATTTGCAGCGCGCTTATTCGCCTCGCACGCAGCGATCAACGACCGCCATGCTCAAGATCAGCGCCGGACTCCTCCTCTATCGCCGCCGCGGGGCGGCGTTCGAGGTGCTGCTCGTCCATCCCGGCGGCCCGTTCTGGGCGAAGAAGGACGAGGGCGCCTGGTCGATCCCAAAGGGGGAGGCGGCGCCGGGCGAGGATCTGCTCGCTCGCGCCCGGCGCGAATTCGAGGAGGAAACGGGTTTCGCTGTCGACGGGGCTTTCCGGCCGCTGACGCCAGTGCGGCAGGCCGGCGGCAAGACCGTCCACGCCTGGACGCTCGAAGGCGACATCGACGCGGCCGCGATCCGCAGCAACCGCTTCAGCCTGGAATGGCCGCCGCGCTCGGGCCGGATTCAAGAGTTTCCCGAGGTCGACCGCGGCGAATGGTTCACACTCGAGGTCGCGCGCCGCAAGATCAATACGGGGCAGGTCGCGCTACTCGACGAGATCGAGCGTCTTGTTGGCTAGTTGCGTCGACATGCGCCGCAGCTGTGTGCGTCTTGATACGGCCGCCTGCTCTTGACCCAACCCCGTCTTTCCTAAGCTTGTGGCCCAAGTATGGGATCGGAAATCGGCACGGCGCTATCCGGGCTCGGACAGATCGATGCGGAAGCGAAGCCCTTCTCCACCACCATAGACCTCGGGTTTTAGAAACGGTCCAATGAGCCTGCCGCCGCAGGCGAGGATGACGTGGCGCGACGCGATATTTCCCGGGTCGGTGGTCAGCTCGACATGCGCGAGGCCTTGGGCTCTCGCCTCGGGCAGGAGCAGACCGAGGGCCTGCTTGGCGTAGCCCGCTCCTCTCTTCCAGGGGACCACAGCAAATCCGATATGACCCAAGACATGCGCGGGCAACGCCGAGCTGCCGCGCTGCCAGCGAAGGCTGATGGCGCCGCAGAACTCTCCATCCCAGATCCAGCGACTGAAGCCGGGAAGACGGGGCACCAGCGATCCGTCCGGCAGGCGAATCGGCGCACCCTTTGCGTCGCGGTCATCCAAACTGGAGATGAAGCCCGCCGCGTCCCTGGCGATCCTCTCGAGTTGCTCCTTAGCGGTCTCAATGGGCCGCAGATTATCGGGAGACCAGTCTCGTTCGAGCGCCGCCACATAAGCCGGCAGCCGGCGCAGCGATGGATCAACAAGTGCGGCGGTTGTCAAGCCAACGGCCCTTTGGTTTGCGTGGCAGGCGCACCAACGTCTACGGACACTGTGCACGTGCCAACTTAAATCCTGCTCTTTCTAGATGCACGCCTAGGACTCCGCGCGTTCCTGCTCGTCGAAGCGGTCCTTGATCAGCCAGAACACCTCACCCTCCCTCTCCGCCCCAGTGGGGCGGAGAGGGTTGGGGTGAGGTTGGGCAAGTAAGGAGTTCTCGATAGAGGATGCCGCTACAGCACTGCGTCAGAGGGCCATCGCGATTAATTCCGCGCCTCGACAGCCCGGTCGATGGCGTCGATCAGCTGCGCACCGTCGAAGGGTTTCTCCAGGACGAGGAAGGCGCCGGCGGCTTGCGCCCTTTGGCGCAACGCGGCGTCCACGCGCCCGGTGATGAGGATGGTGGGACGCGAAACACCGCGCCTGGCAAGGGTCTCGATGAGATCGATCCCGCTCATCACCGGCATGTGGATGTCGCAGACGAGACAGTCGGCGGCACGCGGCAGATGGTCCTGCAACAACGCCTTGCCGGAGTCAAAATCCTTGACCACGAGCCCGTGCGTCTCGAGCAGCAGCTTCAGCGAATCGCGCACCGCTGCATCATTATCGACGAGGAATACCGTGGTATCACGCGCCATCGCTCTGACACCTTGCTGCGGGCATAAAGCGCCCGCGCGGCTTGAGACGATGCTACATGTACGAGCAGCAAGGCCTTCGCGCTATAAGGATATTTGCCTACGCCGAGGCATTGCCTCGGTTGATCCACCTCAATGTTTGCCGGTTTCCGATCGCCTTAAATGCCGTCATCTGGACAAAGAAGCGGGGATAACGCCATGGAGTTCCGTACGATTCTCGCCGCGGTGAGCGGCGGCACGGCAAGCACCGGCGTGGTCGAGCTGGCCTGCCGGCTGGCGCGGCGCTT
>JASHUO010000071.1 GCA_030039975.1 Alphaproteobacteria bacterium | reverse complement strand
CAGCATCCGTTCTGGCGCCATGAGCGCATCCTGGTGACGCCGCATGTCGCGGCGTCAACCAATCCGCCGACGGCCGCCTTGGCGGTGGCGGACAATCTCCGCCGGCTGCGCGACGGCAAGCCGCTGCGCAACCGCGTCGACGGCTCAGAGCGCTATTGACTGCTCGTAAGGGATGAGGGTGTTGCGCTGCTGCTCGAGCCGGCGGCTCGCCGCGGCGACGCTTTCGGCGAAATCGCTCAAGAACACCGAGCCCTTCACCGTACGCTGCACCAGCACCGAGCGTCGATCCTGATCATCGCGCCGGCGCCGCGCCAGGCCGAGCATGCCGAGCCGGTCGAGCGCGCGGGTGACGGCAGGCTTCGAGATGCGCAGCAGCGCCGCAAGCCCGCGCACCGTGTGCGGCGGCGGCGTCAGATAGACGGTGAGGACGATGGCGAGCTGGCGTGCCGAGAGGTCGGGTCCGGCGCTGCGCACGGTCTCGATCAACACGTCCCGCCAGAGATCCAGCGCCTGGGTCGGCTTAAGCTCGGCCATCCCCGTCCTCGCCTTGGGCTGCCATAGCCGCCCATTCTCGGCGACGCAGGGTTGAGGAAACGTAAAGGGGGATCGCGTCCGCGGCGACCGCGCTCGCGGCGAACCGGACCCCGCGTTCAGGGATTGGGCAGCGCCGTCACACCCGCCGCGGGCCGAAACGCTCCGCGACGAGCCGGTACAGGGCGCGCAAGGCCAGCGCCTCGCCGCCTTCCGGTCGGCCGGGACGGCTGGTCGCGTTCCAGGCATAGGTGTCGAGATGCGCCCAAGGCGTTGCCTTGCCGACGAACTCCTGCAGAAACACCGCAGCGGTGATGGCACCGGCGAAGGCCGATTCCGACACGTTGTTGATATCCGCGATACCGCTCTTCAGCAGCTTGCGATAGGGCGCCCAGAGCGGCAGGCGCCAGAGCGGATCCTGCTCCGCCTCCGCGGCGCGCAACAGCTCGCCGGCGAGCGGCTCGTCATTGCAGAACAGCGCCGGCAGCTCGGGGCCGAGAGCGGTGCGCGCCGCGCCGGTCAGCGTCGCCATATCGACGAGCAGCGCCGGCGCTTCCGTATCGGCCTCGGCGAGGGCGTCGGCGAGGATGAGACGGCCCTCGGCATCGGTATTGCCGATCTCCACGGTGATGCCCTTGCGCGAGCGGATCACGTCGAGCGGCCGAAAGGCGTTGGCCGACACCGCATTCTCAACCGCCGGCACGAGGAGCCGGAGACGCACCGGCAGATTGGCGTCCATCACCGCGCTGGCAAGACCGATGAGCGTCGCCGCGCCGCCCATATCCTTCTTCATCATGCGCATGCCGCTCGCCGGCTTCAGGTCGAGCCCGCCGCTGTCGAAGCAGACGCCCTTCCCGACCAAGGTCAGCTTGGGCGCGCCGGCATCGCCCCAGGTGAGATCGGCCAGCGCCGGCAGCCGCGCGCTGGCGCGGCCCACCGCGTGGATCAGCGGATAGTTCTCGGCCAGGAGCGCTTCGCCAGAGATAAGGCGGCAGGGCGTGGCGTTACGCGCCGCCAGATCCTCGACCGCGCCGGCAAGCTCGGCCGGGCCCATATCCTCGGCCGGCGTGTTGATGAGATCGCGGGCAAGCCCGATGCCGCGCGCCAGCCGCTCGACCAGCCCGCGATCGGCACCGCGCGGCCAGGCCAGATGGGCGAAGCCGCGCTTCCTCGGCTTGTAGCGGGTGAAGGCGTAACAGCCGAGCGCCCAACCCAGCGCCATACGCGTCGCCAGCGCCGGCTCCGGCTCAGGATCGATCCGGTAGGCGCCCTCGGGCAGGCTGTCCGGAAGGCCCGCCAGCGCCCAGAGCTCGTCGCCGCCGCCGAACCCCACCAGCACACGGGCGAGACCGCCCGCGGCGTCGGGGAGCGGTGTCCATTTGCCCGCTTCGGCGGTGAATCCGGTGGCCTTGACCCAGGCACGGGCGCGATCGTCGAGCGCCGCCATCCGGCTCTCGAGCCCATCGCCCGCCATGACCGGCGTGATCGGCACGGCCCCGGGCGCATCGGTGACGAGATGAGACAACAAATCAGGCCTCCTGTTCAGCCTTGCGGCGCGACCAGCGGATCAGCGACGCGCGCCGGTCCGGGGCAAGTTGCGCCGCGGCCCCGCCGCCGCCAGAGTGACGACGGTCAGCGCGGGGTAGGAGGATAGCCCATGCCCGACTTCACCATCTATATCGGCAACAAGAACTACTCTTCCTGGTCGCTGCGCGGCTGGCTGATGCTGAAGCAGACGGGGGTTGCCTTCGCCGAGGAGATGATCCCGCTCGACCAGGCGGCGACGCGGCCCAGCATTCTGCGCCGCTCCCCGTCGGACAAGGTGCCGGCCTTGCGGCATGGCGAGCTGGTCGTCTGGGAGTCGCTGGCGATCGGCGAATACCTCGCCGAGTTGTTTCCGGCGGCCCGGCTCTGGCCGGAAGCGCCCGCCGCGCGCGCCGTCGCCCGCGCCGCTGGCGCCGAGATGCATGCCGGCTTTGCCGCGCTGAGAAGCCATTTGCCAATGAATATGCGCGCCTCCTTCCCCGATCGCGGCGTCACCCCGGCGGCCGAGGCCGATATCGAGCGGATCGCCGCGCTG
>JASHUO010000737.1 GCA_030039975.1 Alphaproteobacteria bacterium | reverse complement strand
CCGCGGATCCACAGCTCCAGCCGCTCAGCCTCGACCTCGACGAACGCCGCGCTCGCCCGATCCCGCTCGCTGGGAAAATAGATGTCATAGGCACGCTGCCAGCGCCGCCGCACCTCGGACGGCTCTTCGCGCAGCCTGGCCGTGCCGATGACCGTGACGAAGGCATCGTCTGGATCGCGCTGAAAGATGACCGCGACCTTGCCATCGCGCCGGAGTTCGGACGCCTTGCGCGAGCGCCCATCGGTCAGGAACCGGATCTTCCACTCGTTCTCGTCAGGGTCGCGCTTCAGCCGCTCCATCGGCCGTGCGTTGACGCCGCTGCCTTCGGCCGCGGTCACCAGCCAGCAATTGCGCAGGGTTGCCAGAGCCTTGGCGGCACCGGCAAGCAGCCGGTTGACCTCGACAGTCTCACGCTCGTCTTCCGCTCGTGACATGGGAGAGCCTCCATCTGTCGACGCGACGGTGAAGAATGATAGCGGATGTAGACTATTTAGTCTAGACCGTTTAGTCTACATTCATGGGACGCGCCCTTTTCGACACTGGAGACTTCCTGGCGGCGGCTCGCGCCTTGGCGTGCGACCAGGGTCCCGCCGCCGTCACGATCGATTCCGTCACGCAGCGCCTGAACGCGCCGAAGGGTTCGTTCTACTACCGCTTCGCGTCGCGCGACGCGCTCTTGGGCGAGCTGTGGCTGGCCACCGTGCTCGCCTATCAGGACGGATTCGTCGCAGCCATCGACGCCGGCGATGGGCTTGCCGCGGCGCTGCACACGCCCGCCTGGGCGCGCCTCCACTTGGATGATGCGCGGCTGCTGCTGCTCTACAGCCGGCATGATTTCGTCCAGGGCGACTGGCCCGCTTCCCTCAAGCGCGGCGTACGCGATCAGGCGCAGCGTTTCGAGGAATGCCTGAAACGCTTCGCCCGGCTGGCCTTCGGCCGCGTTGGACCGGCGCAGCTCCGGCGCGCGACCTTCGTGCTCGCCGAGGTTCCGCTCGCTGCGGTGAAGCAGCACCTCGAGCGTCGCGAGCCGCCGCCGCCGCTGGTCGATCAGCTGATCACCACGACGTACCACGCCGTCGTCGGTGGCGAACGCACCAAGCTCGCGCGGCGCGGCTAGAGCCGAGAGACCGCGGCTCCGCCGAAGCTCAGGGGAAGATCGTCACGGGCGTGCCCACATCAACGACCCGCCAGAGGACATCGATGGCGTGGTTGTCGAGGGCGATGCAGCCATCCGTCCAATCCCCGGGCCGTTGCCCCCGGACCGGGTGATAGTCGTCGGGCAGCCCATGGATGGCGATGTTGCTGCCCGGCGAATCATGGGCCAACTGCGCGTACTCGATGTCCGCTACGTTCGGGTAGGAGAGGTGAAGCGAGTGGTGAAATCGGGTGTCCAGGATGCGCGCGTCGATGAAATACACCCCTTCGGGTGTCCGCCCGTCGCCCTCGGCCCGCTTCGGGCCGATCGGGTGTTCGCCGAGCGAGATCCGCCACCGATCGAGGACGTGCCCTCCGCGCAGCAGCAGCAGCACGCGCTTCGCCTTGAAGATCACGATCTGATCGGCCTGATCGGCCGCCACGGCCTGGTTGACGGCCATGCCCGTGACGACAGCAATTGACAGCATTGCCAAGGCAAGTGCTACGCATTTCATATTGAAAGCACAGCGCAAAATCATTGTTTTAGTATAAACGGTCCGACGGCCAACGAAAACTTTCGATCGGGAGAGGAGGCAGGGCGGTGTCAACCACGGCAATGACCGGCGCGCAAGCGCTGTTGGGCGGGCTCAAGGGAATGGGCGTGGAGCGGATCTACGCGTCCCCCGGCTCCGATTGGGCGCCGCTCTGGGAGGCGCTCGCCGCCCCGACGGCCGAGCGCGATTTCCCCCACTACATCTCGTCGCGGCATGAAGAGACGGCGGTCGCCATGGCGATGGGCTATGTCAAGGCAACGGGCCGGCTTGCCGCGGTGGTGCTCCACACCACGGTGGGCGCGCTGCATGCCGCGATGCTGCTGCGCGCCGCCTTGCACGAGCGCATTCCGCTGGTCGTGCTCGCCGGAGAATCGATCGCCTTTGCCGAGCCCCCTTCGGTTCCGGTCGGGCGCCAGTGGCTGCGCCTGTTGACCGACACCGGCGGGCCGGCGCGGCTCATGGAAAGCTGCGCCAAATGGAGCTTCGGGCTCAATGCCGGCGTGCTTCTGCCGCACACGATTCAGCGCGCCTGCCAGATCGCCGTGGCGGCGCCGAAGGGGCCGGTGTTGGTTTCCGTGCCGCTCGAGCATCTCGTCGCGACAGTGCCGGCCCCTGCCCCGCCGGCCACGCTGCCGCTCGCCGCGGCCGCGAGCGATGCGGCCATCGACCAGCTCGCCGAGGCGCTGAACGCCGCGAGGAATCCGGTCATCATCACCGAAGAGGCCGGGCGCGATCCGGCGGCAGTGCCGGCGCTGGTCGAGCTCGCCGAGACGCTGGGCGCGCCGGTCTTCGAAGCTTGGCAGCCTTATTACGTGAACTTCCCGCGCCGGCATCCGCTCGCCGGCGGTGTCGCCGCGGATGACCTGCCCGAACTGCTCAAAGAGGCGGACACCGTGTTTCTGGTGGAGAGCGTGTTGCCCTGGCATCCGCCCTCGCGGATTACCGACAAGAAGGTGCTCGTGCTGGGCGAAGAACCGCTGCAGTCACGGCTGCCGTTCTGGGGCTTTCGTGCCGATGTGATCGCAACCGGCGAGGTCGCGCCGTCGCTGCGGGCTCTGCATCGCAAGCTCACGCAGAAGAGCGCAAGCCAAAGCTGGCCGGCGCGGCTCGCCGAGCGGCGCGCGACACTGATGGAAGCCGGGCGGCTGGCCGGCGAGAAGCCGTTGATCGAGAACCTTTGGGTCGGCCATGTGCTGAACCAGA
>JASHUO010000736.1 GCA_030039975.1 Alphaproteobacteria bacterium | reverse complement strand
GAGCCAGAGCGCGCGCGTCAGCGCGACGAGCGCAACGATGCGGCGGTCATAGGCGACGCGCGCCCATGGCGGAACCGGCACAGGCTTAAGTGCCGTCTCGCAGCCGGCGCGCGCCGCCGCCTGGTTGCCGATGAGGTGCTGGGCGACGCCCACCATCCAATGCGCGACCATGAGGTTTGCGGGATCGGGGAGGCGCTTGGCGATCTCTTCGCTGCGCTCGCCGAGCGTCAGCGCGCCGCGGAAATCGCCGATTCGGGTCAAGTAGATGTGAAGCCCGCTCAGCAGCTGTAATTGGTAAGACGGGTCGTCGAGGGCTTCAGCCAGCTCGAGCCCTCGGGTGAAGGCCGTCCGGACGTCCTCCGTGTTGCCGCGCGTGAACATCATCGAAAGACCCAGCGCCGCCTGGAGCTCCATCTCGCTGCGGCTGCCGCGCGAGGCGGTGTCGAGCGCCGCGACCGCCCGTTCGCTCCAGCGATGGCACTCGGTCAGCAACGAGGCTTGTGCGAAAAAGCGCGCCGCGGCGGCGGCAAGGCCGATGCCGAGCGCCAGATCGCCCTGGGGAGAGAAGCTCCATTCCAGGGCCGCTTGCACATTGCCGATGAATTCCCGTGGCGGCGCGATGTCCGCGGCTTGCCCGCGCGGCGCCTCCGCCAGGAGGCGCTCGAGCGATTGCTGATAATAGGCCGCATGCCGCCGCTGGATGGCGTCCGCCGTGTCGCTTTCGATCAACTTCGCCAGGACATAGGCGCGCGTGGTATCGAGCAGCCGATAGCGTACCGGTGTGGCACCGATCTCCGACGATACGAGAGACTTGGCGACGAGATCGGCAATCGCTTCGACGACCTGCGCCTCGTCGATGCCGTCGCCCGCCGCGACGGCCTGAGCCGCTTCCAAGGTGAAGACGCCGACAAACACCGCGAGGCGCCGCAGAATGGCGCGATCGACGTCGGACAGGAGATCGTAGCTCCAATCCAGCGCCGAGCTCAGCGTCTGATGACGGGGCAGCGCCGTGCGTCTGCCTTGCCACAAGAGTCCGAACCTGCCGTCAAGCAGCGCGGCGATGCCGCGGATTCCGTAGGCGCCGACGCGGCCGGCCGCGATCTCGATCGCCAGCGCGATCCCGTCGAGCCTGAAGCAGATCTCGGCGACCGCCGGCGCATCGGCATCGCTCAGCGCGAAGCGGTTCGAGCCGGCCGCGGCGCGCTCGACGAAGAGCTGCACCGCAGGGAAGGCGAGCGCGGCCGAAGCTTTCAGCTTCGCATCCACCGGCGGGCAATCCAGCGCCGGCAGAAGATGGATCTGCTCGCCTTCGACACGCAGCGCTTCGCGGCTGGTCGCCAGGATGTGGATCTGCGGTGCCGCTGCGATGATGCGTTCGGCCAAGGGCGCCAGGGTGTCGATGACGCGCTCGCAGCTGTCGAAGACCAGCAGCATGCGCTTCTCCCTGAGCGAGGCAAGCAGGCTGGGAACGGGATCGTCGGAATGCACGACGAGCCCGAGCGTCGAGGCAAGGACGATGGGGACGAGGCGGGGATCGCTGAGCGCGCCCAGATCGAGGAAATGAATCGCGTCGTCGAAGCTGGCCTGCAGCCGGTGGCCGACGGCAATCGCGACAGTGGTTTTGCCGATGCCGCCCGGACCGACGACGGTGACGAAGCGCCGCGCCGCGATGTCGTCCGCGATCTTTCGGACGGTGTCCTCGCGTCCGATCATCCGCCCCAGCTTTGCCGGAAGCGTCCGCGGCTGGGTCGACGAGGCTTTCTCCAGCGATGGGGTCTCCGGCCGGTTCGAGCGCGAAACCGGTGCGACGAGGCAGTAGCCCCGGCCGGGGACGTTCGTCACATAACGGGCGCCGGACTGGCCGTCGCCGAGTGCTTTGCGCAGCGCCGCGACATGAAAGCGAAGACTGCCTTCATCGACCGTGACATCCGCCCAGACCCGCGCCACGAGCTCGCGTTTGCTCACGACTTCGCCGGCGCGCTCCACCAGCAGAATGAGGATATCCAGGGCACGCCCGCCGAGATGAAGCGCAACGCCGTCCTTCTCGAGCAGTCTTTCCCCCGGGAACAGCCGGAAGGGACCGAACGAAACCGCCCCTTCGTCGTCATGCTGGCTTCTCGGCATTCCCACCCTCTTGGCGATCGAGAAAACGGAACGTGCGGGCGTTTCTCTCGACGCGCCGGCCGCCACCCGGGTCGCGAACGGCTCCGGTCTGACCGAAACAGAGAGGAAGCCATCCGTCGCGGCGGCTTCCTGCGCGGCGCCATCATCGCACATTTGCGTGGCGATTTTATCCTCCATCGCCCGGTTGTGGCCGGCTGCCTTTTCTCGCCGCGCGCGCCTTTCAGCGTGATCTCTCCGAACCATCTATGCTGCTCTCGGCCAGGTGTCCGTTGCGGAGCGCGTCAATTGTCGTCGAGCGCTAGACCTCTCGATTGTCGTCGCGCGCTAAAATTGTCGTCGGCTGCTATATAAGAGCAGGCGACCGGGCACGGGCATCCGTCCCGGCGCATCAAATTCCCGTGTTGAGGCGCCCGGGGCGTAAGGACGAAGAGCGGGGTCGTCGCCGCGAGGACTGCCTCTTTTGTCATCACGCGCATCGTCAAAGCCCGGTCCCGGCAAGGCGCATCGCTCACTTTCGCGCGGTTTTAGCCCGCGGCCGGGGTCGAATCCTTGGGGCAGTGCTGAATAGTCCTGAAAAACGGCGCTTGCTCTGCGCGAGATCCCGCGGACAGCTATTCCTGAAACAACCTGATGGAACGGACCCCCCGCGTGCTCCCGCTTTACCGCGCGGCCGGTTTGGCACCCGGCGCAAGCTGCGCTGGCGGGTCACGCAACAGCAGCATCAGCAGTAGCACGGCCATCACCGCGAAACCGACGATCATGAAGCCGTCGATAAAGGCCAGGACATAAGCCTGGGACTGCACGGCGTGGGCGAGGAGGGCGGTGGCCCGGGCATTGGCTTCCGGCGGGCCGACGGAGCGTCCCGCCACGGCTCGCGCGTAATCCTGCA
>JASHUO010000735.1 GCA_030039975.1 Alphaproteobacteria bacterium | reverse complement strand
CGCCGCTTCGATGGTGGGAAAGTCGTCGCAAGCGAGGACGCGCGTGCGACTAATGCTTCCGGCCGGATCGAGCAGCGCGAAGCGGGCATTGGTCGCGCCGATATCTCCGATCAACCGCTGCGGGCCGACCGCGGGTGCCATCTCAGCGCCCCGCCGCGGCATCAGCCAGCGCCGCGGTGAAGCTGTCGCGCCAGGCCGCAATGTCGTTCCGCCGCATCACCGCCATCATCGCCTGCCAGCGCTCGACGCGCTCCTCCCGCGGCATCATGAGCGCCTCCTGGATGGCCTCGGCGACGCCGTCGATGTCATAGGGATTGACGATCAGCGCATCGCCGAGCTCGCGCGCGGCGCCGGCGAAGCAGGACAGCACCAGCACGCCGGGATCGGTCGGATCCTGGGCCGCGACATATTCCTTTGCCACTAGGTTCATACCGTCGCGCAGCGGCGTCACCAGGCCCACCCCGGCGGCGCGCAGGAAGCCGCACAGCGTGCGGTGATTGAAGCTCTTGTTGAGATAACGCACCGGCATCCAGTCGAACTCGGCGAAGCGGCCGTTGATGTGGCCGGCGGCGGTCTCGAGGCTGCGCCGGATCTGGCTGTATTCCGGCACCTCGCTGCGCGTCGGCGGCGCGATCTGCATCAATGTGACATGGCCCCGCCTCTCCGGGAACATCTCGATCAGCCGCTCGAACGCGCGAAAGCGCTGCAGCAAGCCTTTCGAGTAGTCGAGTCGGTCGACGCCGATGATAAGTCGTCGCTGGCGCAGGCTTTCCTGGAGGCGCCGCATTTGCCGGCTGTCCACCGATTGCGCCGCCTGGAGGGCGATGGCATCGACGTCGATGCCGATGGGAAAGACGGCCGCGCGAAGCTGGCGGCCAAAGGCGCTGATGCCGTCGATGCCCTCCGCCCGCCCCCCGGCGCAGCGCAGCAGGTAGTCGCGGAAGCCCCAGACGTCGTTCTCGGTCTGGAAGCCGACCAGGTCATAGGCGCACATGGCACGCATCAGCGCCGCGTGACTCGGCAGCACCCGCAGTATCTCGGTGACGGGAAACGGCGTGTGCAGGAAGAAGCCGATCGGCTGTTCGATGCCGAGGCGGCGCAGCTCGTCGGCCAGCGGCATCAGGTGGTAGTCATGCACCCAGATGATATCGTCGGGGCTGAGCAGCGGTGCCAGATGCTGAGCGAACTGCCGGTTGACGCGGAGATATCCCGCGAAATCCTCGCGCTTGTAGTCGATCAATCCCGGCCGGTAGTGGAACAGCGGCCACAGCACCCGGTTGGCGAAGCCGTTGTAGTATTGCTCGTAGTCGCGCCGGGCGAGGGCGAGCGTCGCGAAGGTGATGTCGTCGCCGTGCACGACGTCGGCGGCGGCAGGCGGCGCCGGGGTCACCGCGCCGCTCCAGCCGAACCAGATGCCGCCGCTGCGCTTCAGCGCGGCGAGAATGCCGACAGCGAGGCCGCCCGCCGCCTTGCCGCCGGGATCGGCCATGGCGACGCGGTTCGAGACGACGACGAGGCGCCGCTCGCGCGCAGCGGGAGGGGTGGCGGGGCGCGCGGTCGATAAGGCCAGGAAGCTGGCGGGCGGCGGCAAGCGCGTCATCGGCGCCCGGGACTCCGCTGCGGTGCGTCTTGCCTCAACGCAGGATGGAACCCGGCCGTTCCGCTGTGCTGGCTGCGGTCGCCTTCCTCCAGGCGCTGTGCCACCCCGCAAAGCCAGCGATGGAGCTCGCCGGTGCCGGCGAGCGTGTGTCGCGCGCAGCTGCTGCGGCCGCGGGTTTCGGCGTCGGCGACCCTGAGGGAAATGCCGCCCAGCGCATTCACCGCGGCAAATCCATCCTCGTCGGTGGTGTCGTCGCCGGCGAAGATCGGGCGTCGTCCGGTAAACGGGGCCTCGCCGAGAAATGCCTCGATGGCCATGCCCTTATCGGCGCCGCGCGGCTGCAGCTCGACCACTTTGCGGCCGCGGAGGATGTGAACCTCCGGTTCATCGGCGGCAAGGCGCCGCACGAAGCGCAGCAGCGCCGCCCCGCGCTCGGGCGCCTGCCGATAGTGGAGCGCGAGGCTGCCGCCCTTATCCTCGAGCAACAGGCCGGGGCGTGCGCTCGCGTAGGCCGCGAGCTGCGGTCGCAGCCGGGCGAGGAGCCCCGTCGGCTCTTGCTGCCGCACCAGCCCGCCGTCCGGGCGGCGCCGTTCCCAGCCATGAAGCCCGGCCGCGGCAAGCCGCAGCGGTGCAAAGAGGCTGTCGATGCTGGCGAGGCTGCGGCCGCTGATCAGCGCCAGCGCCTCATCGCAGCCGCGGCGCAAGCGCTCGAGCAACGGCAGCAGCGCCGGTTCCGGACGCGCCGCCTCCGGCGTCGCGGCAATCGGGACCAAGGTGCCGTCGACGTCGAGGAAGAGCGCCCAGCGTTCGCCGGGTTCTGGTAGCGGCAGAAGTTGCGCCATCTCAGGGTTAACGCGCAGGGCCGGCACCCGGTTCGGAAACGTCTGTTGTGCATTGCAACAATAACGGGTCGCGTGCAGTGAAAATGTGGCGAACAGCCGCAGGACTGCGATTTTTTTGCAGCTGCGTTTTAGGGCTTGATTTGTCGCTTCGCGGGACGCATATTGTGCAGTGCGGCATCGGTCGTCGCCCGACGGCCTGCCGTACGTCTTCTAGGCGTTTCCTCCCTAAACTTGGGCCGTGCTTCGTGCACGGCCCATTTTTTTCTGGCATGTTGCATCCGGGCCACGCTGCGCCGCAACAAAATTCTGCGCCGCAACAAAAAGCGGTTCGATCATTCCATAACCAGGGATCGTGAAGATCAGGGCAGCGTCGCGGCGCCATCGCCAAGCTCGCGCTGCATGAGGACGCTGTCCACCCAGCGGCCGTGCTTGAAACCGGTGGCCGGCAGCAGGCCGACCCGGCGAAAGCCAAGCTGCTCGTGCAGCCCGATCGAGCCCGCATTGCCGCTGTCGCCGATGACCGCGACCATCTGGCGATAGCCCGCGGCGGCGCAGCGCTCGACGAG
>JASHUO010000734.1 GCA_030039975.1 Alphaproteobacteria bacterium | reverse complement strand
GGGGGTGGGGCGGCGGAGGAGGAGGCGGCTCTGGCCATCATGAAGGGGCGCGGCTGAGGCGGCGTTGCGGCGGCGTTGCCGAGGCGGAGGTCGCGGATGCGCAGCACGGTGAGGCCGAGGCTGTCGGCGACGCGCGACGCGCGCTCGCGGAGCCGGGTCAGCGCCTCGGCGGTGAGCACGTCCTCCGCCTTGCGCGTCGCTGCGGGCGACAGTTCATAGTCGAGCGCGGAGAGCGCCAGGCCGCTCTGCTGCAGCTCGCCGACGAGCGCCAGCAGCGGCGCCGCATCCTGCGCGGTGAGGGTGAGGCCAGCCGCGCCGTGCCAGCGCAGCGGCTGATCCTTGACCATTTCCTCGAAGACGGAATAGCCGCTGGTGGCAAGCGTGACGCCCGAGACCGTCTTGGCGCGCGCCACCGCCGCCGCCATGCGCCGGTTGATCTCGGCCTGAAGCCGCGCCGGATCGGCATCGGCTCCCTCGACCCGCAGCACGGCGCGCAGCCGGTCGCGCGGCACCATGCGGTCCGCCTCGGCGCTCAAATGCAGCACCGTCACACCTTCGGTCGCGGGGGCGTCGGCCGCCGCTACCGGCAGCGACGGGCAGAGAAGCGCCAGAATGACGATAGCGCCGGCAAGTCGGGTCATGGTCATGTCTCCTGCCGAGTCATCATTAGCGAAGAAAAATACTGGTATACACAATATCTATCAGTCTTCATCAACTAGGTGAGCGCCAAGAAAATCTACGGAACAGAAACGAAGGTCTTGTCGTTCTTTGCCGAGACCATCGAAATCTACATCATGCGCAGCGACCACCCGCCATAACATGAAAAACTTTTCACGGTACCCTTCTTGCACCTAGGTTTTGTTTTTGATTTGGCGGGATTGTGATACTGTTGGGGCAAGCGGTATCGCGCGCCTCGTCGCGGCCCCGCCGAGATACCCGCGAGCGAGTCCGACGAGAAGACTCGCCGATCGGGTGAAGCGAAGCAACAACACTGGGGACGGAAATGTCGATGACCCGATCTTTGCGCAGCGACACGGCGCCGCCCAATCGCGTGCTGCAGCTCATTGTTGGCATCATCTGCATGGTGATGATCGCCAATCTCCAATATGGCTGGACCCTGTTCGTCAATCCGATCGACGCGAGATACCATTGGGGTCGCGCGGCGATTCAGGTCGCCTTCAGCATCTTCGTCGCCACCGAGACCTGGCTGGTGCCGGTCGAAGGCTGGTTCGTCGACCGCTTCGGTCCGCGCATCGTGGTCGCGGTCGGCGGCGTGCTGGTGGCGATCGCCTGGAGCATCGATTCCATCGCGAGCTCCTTGCCGCTGCTCTACGTCGCGGCGGCGATCTCCGGCATCGGCGCCGGCGCCGTCTACGGCACCTGCGTCGGCAATGCGCTGAAATGGTGGGGGGACCGGCGCGGGCTTGCCGCCGGGCTGACCGCCGCCGGGTTCGGCGCCGGCGCAGCGCTCACCGTCGTGCCGATCCGCGAGGTCATCGGCGCCTATGGCTATGAGAACGCCTTCCTCTGGTTCGGCCTGGTGCAGGGCGCGATCGTCCTGCTGCTGTCGCCGCTGCTGCGCGCGCCGCTCCCGGGCCAGGCGCCGACGGCGCCGCCGCGCATCAACGCTTCGGCGCGCGACTACACGCCGATCGAGATGCTGAAGACGCCAGCCATCTACGTGCTCTATGTCATGTTCGTGCTGGTCGCGGCGAGCGGGCTGATGGCGACGGCGCAGGTGGCGCCGATCGCCAAGGATTACGGCCTCTCCAGCACCGTCGTCTTCCTCGGCTGGACCACGCTCACCGTGGCGCTGGTCATCGACAACATCCTGAACGGCCTCGCCCGGCCCTTCTTCGGCTGGATCTCCGACCAGATCGGCCGCGAGAACACCATGGCGATCGTCTTCAGCTTGGGCGCTGTCGCCTATTGGCTCCTCGGCACGATCGGCAACGCGCCGATCGCCTTCATCGTCACCGCGGGCCTCGTCTTCTTCACCTGGGGCGAGATCTTCAGCCTCTTCCCCGCCACCTGCACCGATAGCTATGGCGCGAAATATGCGACCACCAATGCCGGGTTGCTCTATACCGCCAAGGGCATGGCGGCGTGGCTCGTGCCGCTCGCCAATGTGCTGAAGAGCCATACCGGCAGCTGGCACGCGGTGTTCGTCGTCGCGACGATCATGAATCTGGTGGCGGCCGGGGCGGCGCTCTTCGTGCTGAAGCCGCTGCGCGCGGCCCAAGGCACCGCAAGCGCGCAAGCGCGCTCGCAGATGCGCGCCGCCGAATAGACGGCGGAGGTCACAGCTCGGTCGGGAAGCGGTCGCTTCCCGACCGTTTCTTTCTCGCCGCGCGGTCCGCTACGGCCGCAAGCCTTTGCGCCGCGCCTCGCCGCGACCGGCATCGTCGGAGCGCTGCGCCGCCCGCGCCGTGGCGATGACGCGGTCGAGGAAGGCATCGTAGGGATCGGCCGCCGCCTCGGATGGCGCCGTGGCGACGGGACAAAGGAAAACGTCAGCGCCCGATTCCGGCTCGCCAGCACGGTGCAAGGCGCGCACCAGCTCGAACCATCCCGTCCCGTCTGGGCCGACGAGGATGCGCAGGCCGCGCAGCATGCTCGCCTTGGCGCGCATATTGGCGGTGGACTCGCGCAGAAACACGGCGCGCGGATAGATCCGCTCGATGCTGGCACGATCATTGATGTTGGCGTTCGACATGCCTGAGCAACGAGCGGTTCGGCGCCAACGTTCCGCCGCTTGACCGCGGCACGACTGCGGGCGAAAGTCCGCAGCCGCTGCTCTCTTATGGCGCGAGCGCCCCATGGACGAGGTTTCGCCACCGATTGCATCGCTCACCGCGGCGGAGCGCGCGCTGCTCGACCGCGCCCGGCGCTTTCGCCGCGACTATGTGGCGCCGCGCGCGGCGCTGTGGGAGCGTGAGCGGGCGCTGCCGCAAGAAGCGATCCGCGAAGCGGCGCGGCACGGGCTTACCGCCATCGAGGTGCCGGAAGCGCAAGGCGGCCAGGGCGCGGGCTTCATGGCGAAGACGCTGATCGCCGAGGAGCTCGCCCGCTCCTGCATGGGCTTCGCCTTCAGCCTCATCAATACCCAGAACACCGCCGCGCGGATCGCGCGCCAGGGCACGCCGGCGCAGATCGCACGCCATCTCGCGCCGCTCATCGCCGGCGAGCGGCGCGGCGGCACCTCGCTCACCGAGCCGGGCGCGGGCAGCGATTTTCCCGCCATCACCACCACGGCGCGCAAGACCGAAACCGGCTGGGTGCTGGAGGGCGAGAAGGCGTGGCTCACCAACGGCGCCAGCGCCGAGACGATCCTCGTCTATGCCAAGACCGACACCGAGGCCGGCACGGCAGGGATCGCCGCCTTCCTCATCGATGCGACCATGCCGGGCTTTGAGCGGTTGCCGGCCTATGATCTCATGGGCGGCCATGCCATCGGCGCGGGCGGGTTCCGGCTGCGCGATTTCCGCGTCGGCGAGGAAGCGCTGTTCTATCCCCCGGGCGAAGCCTTCAAGCGCGCGCTTGGCGGCATCAACGGCGCGCGCGTCTATGTCGCCGCCATGTGCTGCGGGATGGTGGCGGAGGCGCTGCGCATCGCGCTCGACTACGCGACGCGGCGCCAGGCCTTCGGCAAGCGGCTCCTCGATCATCAGGGCTTGCGCTGGTCGCTGGTCGAGGTGGCGACCGAGCTCGAGGCGGCGCGGCTCCTGACCTATCGCGGCGCAGAGATCATCGCGCGCGAAGGCGATGCCGTGCTCGCCGCCGCGCTCGCCAAGAAATTCGCCGTCGAGATGGCGGGGCGCCGTCTCGACCAATGCATGCAGGCGATGGGTGCCGAAGGCTTGCGCGAGGAATACCCGATCGGCCGGCATATCGCCTCGGCACGCATCGCCGCCTATGTCGACGGCACCACCGAGATCCAGAACGAGCGCATCGGCGCGCTGCTCGAGCGGACGTATCTCTAAGCGGTTCGGCGTTCGATCGTCACAGCCCGCTCAAAGGCAGCGGCGCCGGCGTTGGTGAGGCGCCGAGCTCGACGAGGAGCGCTGTCGCTGCGCTGAGATCCCGGCACTCGGCAGGCTCGGCGATCCGACGGGAGGCACGTGCGAGCAGCGAAGCGGCATCGGCGGGCGCGCGGTGAGACCAGAGCCGCGCCAGGGCGATGCTGGCGCGCAGCTCGAACATCACCGAGCCCTGGTCGCGAGCGC
>JASHUO010000733.1 GCA_030039975.1 Alphaproteobacteria bacterium | reverse complement strand
GCGGCTCGGCAGTGCGCGGCCGGTCTCGACGAAGCTCAAATGCTTGGTCGAGATGTCGGCTTCCAGTGCGAGATCGAGCTGGCTGAGACGCCGGCGCTGGCGCCATTCGCGCAAGAGATCGCCGACCGGTCGAGCGCTGCCGAGCATGGCCGAAACGATATCCGCGCGCGGCACAGGATCCAATTACCGCTGAGGTAATGGACCCGCGGCGCGGGCCGCGCCGATGATCGCTACCGGCAGCGCGGGCGGCGACAGCGCCGCACGGCCTGTCGCAGCAACAGGAGCGACGTCATGACCAATCTCACCGATCTGATCGACCGCTATATCGCGATGTGGAACGAGACCAATGATGCGCGGCGGCGCGAGCTCATCGCCCGCGTCTGGACCGAGGATGCGCGCTACCTCGACCCGGTGCTGGAAGGTGACGGCCGCAGCGGCATCGACGCCATGGTGCGCGGCGTGCAGGAGCGCTTTCCCGGAAATCGCTTCCGCCGCACCAGCGAGGTCGATTCGCACCACGACCGCGTCCGCTTCGGCTGGGAGCTCGGCCCTGAAAGCGGCCCGGCGATCGTCAAAGGCACCGACATGGGCGTCGTGACCGATGGCCGTCTATCGGCGATCACCGGCTTCTTCGATCAGGCACCGGGCGCCGCGGCGCAGGGGTGAGGTACGGCGTCGGTGCCGATATCGCTCAGCAGCGTAAGTGCCCTCTCCGCCCGCTTGCAGGGGGAGAGGGTGCGAGCGCAGCGAGCGGGTGAGGTGGGTGTCGATGAAGGATTCGGCGCTAGTGCGGAGAGGGGCTGGACGCGCCTTGATTGTCTGTTCGCGAATTCCGCTGCTAATCCCCGGCCGAGCGCTGGATCGCGGGCTCGGCCGGGAGCGCGGCGGCGGAAGCCGGGGCGAGGTTCAGGTAGCAGGTGACCGTCGTGCCGCTGCCGGGACGCGAATCCATCTCCACCGTGCCGCCGTGCAGCTCGATGAAGCTCTTGACCAGCGAGAGACCGAGGCCCGGGCCGGACTGGCGCGCATTGGGGCTGCCGCGCTCGAACTTCTCGAAGATGCGCGCCTGGTCCTCGCGCGGCACGCCGACGCCGGTATCGGCGACGATGAGCGCCACGCGGTCGGCGGTGCGGCGCGCGGCGAGCGTCACCGTGCCGCCGGACGGGGTGAACTTCAGCGCGTTGGAGATGAGGTTGAACAGCGCCTGCTTCAGCCGCCGCTCATCGGCGACGAGATTGCCGATATCGGTCGGGCAGTCGAATTCGAGCTTCAGGCTCTGCTTGCGCGCACGCTCGCGCGACAGCGACAGCACGCTCGACATCAGCGCGTGGATGTCGACCTCCTGCGTCTCCAGCGTCATGTAGCCGGCCTCGATCGTGGCGAGATCGAGGATGTCGTTGATCAGCGACAAGAGGCGGTGCGAGCTGTCGAGGATGCCGCGGCTGTAATCGAGCTGGCGCGGCGTCAGCTCGCCGAAGTACTGGTTGGTGAGGATCTCGGCGAAGCCGATGATGGCGTTCAAGGGCGTGCGCAGCTCGTAGGAGACATTGGCGATGAATTCGCTCTTGAGCCGGCCCGCCGTCTCCAGCGCTTCGTTGCGCTCGCGCAGCGCGTGCTCGACCCGCGTCGAATCCGTCACGTCGAGATAGCTCAGCAGCACATTGCCGTCGGGCAGCGGCACGGTCACCGCCTGCAGGATCGAGCCGTCGCGCCGCGCGAGGCGCGTGCTCTCGGCCATATGCGTGGTGAGGCGCGCGATGATGCGCCGCTTCATCGTCGGCCAGTCGCCGCCATCATCGTAGAAGGCACGCTGCTTCTCGATGATCTCGGCGACATGCGGCTCGCCCTGCAGATCGGCGGGATCGAGCTGCCACATCTGGGCATAGGCCGGATTGGAGAGCTTGAGCCGCCCGTCGCTGCCGAAGACCGCCACGGCCTCGTAGAGATTGTCGAGCGTCTCGCGCTGCACCTCGATCATGGTGTTGTAGGAGCGCTCGAGCGCCAGCTTGTCGGTCACCTCCTCATAGACGAAGGTGAGCCCGCCGAAAGGATGCGGCGACACGACGAGGCGCAAGGTACGCTCGTCCGGGAGATGCAGCAGCTCCTCCTGCGGCTCGATCAGCGAGGTGAACATCCCGAGCTGCTGGCGCTTGAAGGCGCGGAAATCGGCATGCTCGGGGATGCGCCGGCGCTCGCGCAGCCGCTCCAGCACCTCGTCGAGCGTCGGCTCGGTCGAGAGCCAATCCTCCTCGAGCCGCCACAGATTGGCGAAAGCGGTGTTGTGGAAGGTGAGCCGCGTATCGGGGCCGTAAATGGCGATGGCGACGGCGACGTTCTCGAGCACATCGGCATGCGCCGCGATGTGGCGCGCCAGCTCCGCCTGGATGTTCTCGAGATCGGTGAAGTCCTGCGCGAAGCCGACGAAGCCGCTATCGAGCGGCGCCTCGCTGAACTCCAACAGCCGGCGCGAACCGGCGATGACGATGTGGTGGCTCTCCGATTGCGCCACCGCCGAGCTGCGCGCGCGAGCGGCGAGGGCGCGGCCGCTCTCGCCGATGACGCCCGCCGCAATCTCGCGCGCCTCGGCCAAGGTCGCCGCCGGCGGCGCGTCGACGGCGGCGGCATAGGCGCGGTTGCAATCGACGACCTTGAGATCGGCGCTGCGGCGCCAGACCGGCAGCGGCAAAGCATCCAGCATAGCGCGGAGCTGATCGCGCTGCTGCACCAGCGCCGCCTGCTGGACGGCAGCGGCAATGCGGCTCGATTGGTCGAGGAAGGCGACGACCGCCGACCGGCCGATGCGGGAGCCCACCGCCTCGAGCTCGCGGCTGCCATCGCCGAAGCGCAGAGTCTGCCGGAAACCCGTCCCCGCCGTGCGCAGCCGGTCGATGGCGGCCTCGAGCGCGGCCCGGTCCCTGCCTTCGAGGCGCGCCAGGAGGTCGGCAAAGCCCGGCGCCGTACGGCCGCCGAGCGCGAGCGCGCCGCCGAGGAAGCGCTCCCCCGAATCGCCGTCGCGCCAGCGACAGAGGGCGAGCGGCAGAGCGCCGAGCAGCGCATCGAGCTCGGACGCCGCCGCGGCAAAGCCGTCACGCTCGGCCGCGAGGGCAGCGGCGCGGCGGCGCTCGCGTCCGATCAGGATAGCGGCGCAGGCGATGAGCAGGACGATGGCGCCGAGACCGAGCAGCGGGCCCCCGACAGCGGC
>JASHUO010000732.1 GCA_030039975.1 Alphaproteobacteria bacterium | reverse complement strand
GCGATCACCAGTTGCCGACGCAACTCTGCGATGAGCCAGCGCCCGGCCCGACCCGGCGGACGGCTGCGCTCATGCATGACGTGCAGTGGAAAGCTGAATTCGAGGCCGCGGTGCTCCGCGATGTCGAGGCGCGCCAGCCGCCCGGCCGAGATATGTGCCTGGACCAGATGCACCGGCATGTAGCACCAGCCGAAGCCGTCAAGCAGATATTGGAGCCGCGTCTGCATGTCGGCGAAGCGCCAGATGCGCAGGCCGAGCACATTGCCCTGAAAGCCCTCCGAGAGCGGCGTCCGATCGGTGAGGACCAGTTGGACGTATCGTTCGATGACGTCGCGCCGGAGCGGGCTCGGCTCGCGCGCGAGCGCATGATCCGTGGCGACCACGGGCACCATCGGATTGGCGGCCAGGAACTCGCCGATCAGATCGGAGGGTCTTGCGACCGGCAGCGGTACATAGATGCCGAGCCGCGCGACGCGGTCGCGCAGGCGCTGCTCCGCCCCGCCGAGACCCTCGGTGAAGAGCGTCACCGGCAGATGCGGGAATTCGTGGCTCAGCGCCTTGAGGCTCGCCCTCAAGGGGTCCTCGGGCAATACCGCGTCGACCGCGAGCGACAATTCCGGCTCGACCTCCGCCGCGATGCTCTCGGCATGGGCGCGCAGACTCTCGGTGCTTCTCAAGATCTGCTGCGCATCGACCAAGAGCGCGCGACCGGCGTCGCTGAGCCTCGGCGTGCGCTCCGAGCGATCGAACAGCAAGACGCCCAGCGTCGCCTCCAGCGCTTGCACCGATTGGCTCACCGCCGACTGCACGCGTCCGAGCCGCCGTGCCGCCGCCGAGAAGCTGCCGGTCTCCGCGACAGCCGCGAGTATGCGCAATTGGTCAAGGGTCAGCCGATCGAGCATGAGGCGCCTATCATCAATTATACTGATGAATAATATCACAATTTGGCCGATTTTAATGATGCTCTCACCTCCCTAAATCTCGGGCCAGCTCAACGCTGCATGTTCAGGAGGGTGATATGAGCAAGCTTCTCTTGGTGACCTCGAGCCTCTTCGGCGATCAGTCCAAATCGAGCCAGCTCGCGGGCGAATTCGTGCAGGCCTGGCATCGCTCACATCCCGGCACGACCGTGGTCGAGCGCGCGCTCACGGCCGAGTCGATCCCGCATCTGAGCCTCGGTGCCCTCGGCGCGCTGATGACGCCGGCGGAGCAGCGCTCGACCGAGCAGCACGCGACCGTCGCCTTCGCCGATCGCCTGATCGAGGAGCTCGAAGCGGCGGACACGATCGTGCTTGCCGTTCCCATGTACAATTTCTCGATCCCATCGACGCTCAAGGCGTGGATCGATCACGTGGCACGCGCCGGCCGGACGTTCCGCTACACCGCGGCGGGACCGGAGGGACTGCTCAAGGGCAAGAAGGTCTTTGTCATCACCGGGCGCGGCGGCGTCTATACCGGCGACAGTCCCGCCAAGGTGTTTGATTTCCAGGAGCCTTATCTGCGCAGCGTGCTCGGCTTTCTCGGTTTGACCGACGTGAGCTTCGTCCATGTCGAAGGCTTGAAGGTCAGTCCGGAAGCGGCGGAGCAGGGGGTGGCGCGGGCGCGAGACGCGATCGCCGCGCATGCGCGGGCGAGCGCAGCGTAGCTCCTCTCCGGGATCGACGTTGATCGGGGGCGCGCAAATCCGCCATGGCCAGCCTATCGACCTTGCTGACCCGCAATCTTGCCGACGTCTTCGGTGAAAACGACCCGGCGCGCCGGCGCGCCGCCATCGCCGAGATCTTCACCGAAGATTGCGTTTTCTACGATCCCAGCAAGGTCGTCTATCGTGGCCGCGACGAGATCGATCGCGTCGCGGCCACGATCAGGGCCACTCACCCTGATTTTCGATATGAGCCCATTGCAGAGCCCGAGGAATTGGGCAATGGCGGGCGGGTCCAATGGGTATCGGGCCGCCCTGGTGAGGCGCCGGCTTATGCCGGGACTGATTTCATCATCGCTCGGGACGGCCAGATTTCCGCCCTCTATCTCTTTTTCGACAAGCTGCCCTAAGCCCGCCGTCGCGCGCTTTCTTCTCCGGCGAGCCGCTCAAGGTACTCACGACGAGGATCGCTTCTCGATCTCCTCAAGCCGCTGTTGTGCTTCCTCTAACATCCGCTCAATCTCGCGCCGCGTGCGGTCGTCGACGACGCTGCGGAGCAGATTTTCGTATCGCTCGATCTTGCCGCGGAGGTCATCGATCTCGACGTCTTGCATGCCGAGGGAACGTTCGTCTGTGCAACACCATCCCTAGGCGAGCGCTCAATTTTGGATGAACCGCCCAGCGGAAACAAATTTCTGGAACGGGTCCGGAAGCAGAGGTGCGCCTGAGGAGGCTCGGGGGGCTTTTGCCCCCCGAGCGAATGCCGGGACGTGTCCTACTTCTCGGTCACCTGACCTTCGCTGTTCACTTCAATGTCGACGCTCTTGCCGTTCTTTGTCGCCGTGCCGGTGTATTCCGGCTTCGACGCCTCGGAGGTTCCCGGCGTGGACGTTCCGGACCCGGAGGTTGAGGTTTCATGCTTTAGCTCGATGTTGCTGTAACCTTCCCGTTCGAGCTTCTGCTTAATCA
>JASHUO010000731.1 GCA_030039975.1 Alphaproteobacteria bacterium | reverse complement strand
GGCCGCGGCGATGGCGCTGTTCCTGCTCGGCGTGGTCGTCTATTTCGGCCTCATCCGAGAGGTGATGCGCGGGCCGATGCTGGCGCAGATTCTGTCGACCTTCGGCCTTGCCTTGCTGCTGCGCTACGCGGCGTTCTGGATCTTCTCGCCCGATTTCGTGACCTTGCCGCAGACTGCGCTCAGCGGCACCGTCGATCTCGGCGGCATCCTGCTGACGGTGCCGCAGCTCGTCGCCGGGCTGGTGGCGGCGGCGCTCACCCTCGGCATGCATCTGCTGTTGACGCGCACCGCCATCGGCAGCCAGCTCCTCGCCGTTGCCGAGGATCGCAACGCCGCCATGCTCATGGGCATTCGCCCGGACCGCATGCAGGCGCTTGCCTGGGGCCTTTCGGCGGCGAGCGCCGGCATCGCCGGCGCGCTGATGGCGATCTCCTTCCCGTTCTCGCCGGCGGTGGGCGAGACCTTCGCGCTCACCGCTTTCGTCGTCGTCACCTTGGGCGGCTTCGGTAGCGTGCCCGGCGCGATGCTGGCCGGCCTCATTGTCGGTCTGATCGAAGCGCTGTCCGCCTATTGGATCGGCCCCATCTACAAGGACGTGGTCGTCTACGGGCTCTTCGTCGCCCTGCTGTGGCTCCGGCCGCAGGGCCTGCTGGGCCGCGCATGACGCGCTGGGGCGTTCTGGCGCTCGCCGCGGCGTTCGTGGCTTATCCCTGGCTCGTCGCCGGCAGCGACAGCGCCGCGTTTCTGCAGGATATGGGCGCGCTGGTGCTGCTCGCGGCGATCGGCGCTTCGGCCTGGAACATCGTCGGCGGCTATGCCGGGCAGATCTCGGTCGGCCACGCCATGTTCTTCGGCGCCGGCGCCTATCTGCCGCTGCTCGTCTATCAGCATTGGCAGCTGCCGCCGCTCGTCGGCGTGCCGCTCGGCATCGCGGCGAGCCTCGTCATTGCCGTGCTCATCGGCTTTCCCACCTTCCGCCTGACCGGCCACTATTTCAGCATGGCGACGATCGCCGTTGCCGAGCTGGTGCGCATCGTCGTCGGCAATTGGGACTTCCTCGGCGCGGCGATCGGGCTGCAGGGCCCGGCGACGGCGCGCGGCTGGTACGATGTGATCTTCCGCAGCTCGGTGCCCTACTACTACATTTTCCTCGCGGTGCTGGCGCTGCTGATCCTCGTCACCTGGCAGATGCAGCGCAGCCGGCTCGGCTATTACCTCGGTGCCATCCGCGCCGGCGAGCGCGCCGCGCGCAGCCTCGGCGTGCCGGTCAGGCGCTACAAGCTCTATGCGCTGATGCTGAGCGCCACCTTCACCTCGCTCGCCGGCTCGCTTTACGCGCTGAAGACCGGCTTCATCGATCCCGATAGCGGCCTCGGCATTCTCGTCTCGGTGCAGATGATCATCACCGCCGCGCTGGGCGGCGCCGGCACCCTGCTCGGCCCGCTGCTCGGCGCCGCGATCCTGGTGCCGCTGCAGACCGCGACCAACACCTGGCTCGGCGGCAGCGGCTCGGGCCTCACCTACATCGTCTATGGCGGCGTCATCGTGCTCATCGCGCGCTTCGAGCCCGGCGGCCTCGTCGAGCTCTGGCATCGCCTGCGGGCGGCGCGGCGGCGGCGCCTGGAGATCCGCCATGCTGCTTAGCGCCGAGAAGGTGGCGAAGCATTTCGGCAGCTTCCGCGCCGTGGCCGGCGCCGACCTCGCCGTCGAGGAAGGCGAGATCGTCGGCCTCATCGGACCCAACGGCGCCGGCAAGTCGACCTTCTTCAACTGCATCGCGGGCGATGCCGCGCCCACCTCCGGCCGCATCGTCTTCGCCGGCGTCGACGTCACCTTTGCGCCGGCGGAAACTCATGCGCGCCTCGGCATCGGCCGCACCTTCCAGGTGCCGGCGACCTTCGAGGACATGACCATCCTCGACAACGTCATGGTCGGTGCCTTCCTGCGCCACAAGCATCGCGGCGAGGCGCGCGACCGCGCCCTCGCGGTGCTGGAGATGACCGGGCTCAAGGAGCAGGCGCGGCAGCGCGCGCGCAGCCTCGGCACGCCCGGGCGCAAGCGGCTCGAGATTGCGCGCGTGCTCGCCACCGGGCCGCGGCTGATGCTGCTCGACGAGGCGCTGGCCGGGTTGACGCCGGGCGAGGTCCAGCGCGCGATCGAGCTGGTGCGCGCCATCCACGCGCAAGGCATCACCCTGGTCATCGTCGAGCACATCATGGAGGTGATCCTCACGCTGACCCGGCGCGTGCTGGTCTTCAACCAGGGCCACGTCATCGCCAGCGGCAAGCCGCAGGACGTGGTGAAGGACCCCGCCGTGATCGAGGCCTATCTCGGCCGCGGCCATGCGCAGGCGCGCGGATAGGGTCGTGCTCCGGAGATGCACCCCCCACCCCTCCCTCCCCCTCAAGGGGGGAGGGGGTTTTCATTCTATTTTTCTATTTTTTGCAAAGCTGCTTCAGGCAAAAACTGCCCCTCCCCCCTTGAGGGGGAGGGAAGGGAGGGGGGTTATCCCAGCCCTCCGCGGCTCATTGCGCACAGCGTCAGATGAAGCCACCGCGCGTGATCAATCACCCGTCACCGCGAAGCTTCGCGGGGGCTCGCCGGCGCAGTGGATGCGCCACATCTCGGCGAAGGCGGCTTCGATATGCCGGGCCTGGCGGCTGGTGTCGAAGGGGGCCGCGGTCGGGC
>JASHUO010000730.1 GCA_030039975.1 Alphaproteobacteria bacterium | reverse complement strand
CAGCCCCTTGCTCAAGGTCTTTCATGGCAAGGTTGCCATGAAATTCAATGACCCGAGCCTTAAGCCCGTAAGACCGACAATGACGCATTTCTTTTATATGGACGAGAAGGCGCCGGCCAAGGTCAAACGCTGGATCGGCGCGGTCGGTCCTACCGGATTTTAGGTCTCGGCGCCGGCGAGATCACCTCGCCGGCTGCACTTCCGTGAAATCCGCTTGCTGCAGGCCAGGATTTATCGCGTACAGAAATACTGCCAGTCGCCTTGGACAACGCCCTGCGGCTCGACGCCCGGTGGCGCCACGCTGAACAGCAGCCAAGCGAACTTGCCATGCGTTGTCGTACCGCCACTAAACGAGAGCGTAAAGGGCGGCGCGGCTTGCTCCGTCTTGAGCCACTCCTCCCACTCACCCGAGGCTTTCAGGTGCTTTACCAGGAGATAGACTTTGGCGTCCTCATTCGGCTTCTGCCAATCGAGTTCGATACCGGTGCGCGCATCAAGGCAATGCGAGAAAGTTGGATCGTTTGGTGGCGACAGCGGCAAAGCAGGGATCAATACCGCTGTCACCAGAAGGGCGAGCATGGCACACCATCACGTCGTTTCGCCGCGGTCGCTCTGCTTCTGTCGTTCCGATTCATCATCCGCTCTACGGGCTGATCGTCACCACCGTGCACGGGCCGCCGTTGAACTGCCTCAGGCCGATCTTCCTTGGTCAGCGAGAGGTCGAGCGTTAAATCAGCTCCGGCAGGACCATTTACGGCGCTGAATTTACAGCATATCGGTAGCTGCCGCGATGTTCGCGGGCGGTGCTGCTGCGCCCCCGTACGGCGAGAGCGCGCCGAAGTCATGAAACTCATGCCCCGGGCGCGCGTAGATCGAGATAGGCTTTGCGTATGGCGGCGATCCCCGCCGGCGATACCGTCATCCCGATATGGCCGGTGTCAGGAACGATGATGACGCGCAGGTCGGGACGCGCCGGCGTCAGAAGCGGCGCGAAGCGGTCGGGGAAAAACAGCTCATCGGCGCCGCCGACCAGCAGGACGACCGGCTTCGTGCTGCGCCCCAGCCGCGCGAGATAGTCGCGCGGGGCACCGAAATCTACCGCCATGCGGAAGCTGTAGAAGCTCGTCAGTCCCTTCACGTGCGGTGGGGTGGCAAAGCCGACGATGCGCAACCCGCCAAACCAGTCGATGCCGATGCGATGAAGGATCGCCAGTGCCACCGTACGCGGCAGCGCCACCGAGACCCAGCCACCGGTGCGTGGGCGGAGGGTCGGCGCGCCGGGCGGCAACGCGGGCGAAATCATGATGAATTGGTCGAACAGGTTTTCGTCGGCGCTGCCAATCGCACGCAGCACGAAGCCGCCGCCCGAGGAGAAGCCGATCAGCGTAAAACCGGCTCTGGGATGGGCCTGACGGAGGGGCCCCGCGAGGTCGGCCAGATCGTCATCGAGCTGACCTATATAATCGACGTCGCCACTGCGGCCCAGCCCGGCATGGCCGCGCAGATCGGGCACATAGACGCTGGCGCCAGCGTCGCGCAAAGCCTTGGCGAGCGGATGCATGTCCGTGCTGCTGCCGGACGAGCCGTGGATCAGGACGACGATCGGCTCGCCGGTGCCCGGATAGACCCGGTAGGTCAGGTTGGTCCCGTCGCGCGCCCGGTATTGCTGCGGCGGCGGCAGGTCGCTGAAATCGACCGTGGCGAAGGGATTGCTGATCGAAGCGAGCGGCGGCGGGCGCGACGGGCGATCGAAGGCGATGATGCCCGCAACTGCCGCGAGGACGACAACGACGAGACCGGCGACGACATACAGCGCCATGCGCATTCCCAAGCCCTGCCTATTTGCCGGAGCGGGTTATCTTCGAGATTCGCGGTAACGAACCGTAGAGGTCAATGACGGCGTCGATGTAATCCGCACCCGGATGCTGGTCGCAGTAGGAGCGCAGACGCGCCTCCTGCTCTTCTGTCGTGATCGCCTTGAGATTGCGCGCCTCGCGGCCGGCATGCGGAGCCGCCAGGTTCAAGCCGCTCATGAACCCCTGCGCCCAAGCGAAGTAGGAGGTTTCGATGGTGACGCCCCATTGGCGGTGTTGCGACGCGAAAACGCTGCATGAGCCCAGCCCGATTCCCATCAGCGGGTAGTCCGTCGCGGCACGCGCCGGCATGGCGTGGAGAAGCACCAGCGTGAAAGCCAATCGCCACATCAGACTCCCCTCCCCGCGGGCACAGCCGTCGGATGCATCCGCATCCGGGCGGCATCATCATCCCACTTAACATCGACGTCGTGGAATGTCTCGGCGGTGTTCGAAAGTTGCTATCGAGCGGCCTCGTCCTTCGCCCCGGCGCAGCGATGAAGCGCCTTCATCTCCGGGGTCATTGGTCCCGTGTGGATCTTTTTCGCCCGGTCTGACCAGACGAACCCGGTGGCGCCGTCCGCGGTCTCGACGCAAAGCCATTTGTGCTCCTCCGCATAGGCGCGGAAGGTTGCGCCGCGCTTGATGGTCTCGATGACCTCGGCGCCCGCAACGGGAGCGCTGCGGAGATTGGTTGGCTCCAGGGCAAGCCATTCATCCGCGACATAGCGGTCCGGGACGGCGATGCAGGCGATCTCCGCGCCCGCGTGCGCCCCCGCCCGCACCGGCGGCAGTTGGGCCGCGCAGTCGCTGTAGGAGCCATACGCCACGTCGGGCCGCGGATAGGAGATCGCACAGCGCTGCCCGGCACAATGAATAAAGGCAATGACGAACGCTTCGAGCATTGCTCGTTGCCCGTGCTCTTCAGAGGCCCCAATGCCAGGTAAAGGTGAACGGCCTTCGTCGCATCGGGTTCCGAGGACGGCCGGCCGTCCCAGCAGCGAGGTGACGGTCCTGCTCGCACGCGCTGCCGAACGCGCAAACGCCGCCGCGGGCACCTGCCTGCGGCCGCCGCATCCTCTCTGTCTCAAAGCGACAACGAGATCGCGCACTCTCGCGTGCCGGCGAGTGCTATCCTCGGCATATTCGGTTCAGCGCATGTTTCGCGAAGCGGCGCGAAGAGCCGATGCCAGCAACGACGGGAGGAGACAATGCCGAAATATCTCATCCAGGCGTCGTACACTGCGGAAGGCTTGAAAGGCCTGCAAAAGGACAAGGCGTCGGGACGCCGAAACGCGGTCGCTCAAGCACTCGAGGGGATCGGCGGCCGGCTCGAAGCCATGTATTACGGCCTCGGCGAGGATGACGTCTTCGTCATCGTCGACGCGCCCAACACCGGCGCCGTGGCGGCGATGTCGATTGCCGCCAGCGCCTCGGGCCTGGTTCGCACGCGGACGACCGCGCTGATGACCGTCGAGGAAGTCGATCAGGCGCTGGCGAAGAGCGTCAGCTACCGCGCCCCCGGACGCTAGCGCCGGCGATCATCGCCTGGCACGAGGCGGGCGGAAGCTACGCCGCCGGCCTCGTGGCCAGCCCGGATTTCTCCCACCGTCGCGCGCTGCGTTGCAGTCTGTTGGCGCGATGTTAGGAGCCAGGGCGCAGGC
>JASHUO010000070.1 GCA_030039975.1 Alphaproteobacteria bacterium | reverse complement strand
AACCGACGGAGATAATGGGGTATCCGGGCGTGGAATCAACTCTTTGCGCCGCCAATGCCGCGGCAGCGCCCGGGTTATTCGGATCCGGTCCGAGCCATGCTTGCCGGTTCTGGAAGCGATCCCTCGCCCAGCGCGGCAGCCGCACCCCTGAGCCGGAAATCGAGGGCGTCCACGCGCTGCTGAAGTTGGGCGATGCCGTCGCCGGCTTCCTCGCGCAGCGCCTGAAGCTGCGTCGCGCCCAGAACGAGCTGTTGCCGGAGCGCCGACAGCCTCCCATCGATCTCTTGCGCCACCTGGCGCGGCACGTCCTTCGTGACCTGCGCGGCCCGCGCCGCAAGCTCGTCCGAGATCGCCTTGCGCAGCTCGTCGAGCTCGCGTCGCATCGCGGCGGTGGCGTTGGCAAGCTCGGTCCGCCAATCGGTCAGGGAGCTGATTTCCTGTTTCACGATGTCCTGAATGCTCGGCCACAGCGCATCGATCAGCATCTTTCTGATGTCGCTTTCAGACGCCATTGCCAACCCCTTTCCCTTTCGGCGCTACGGCCGACATGCCAGGCCGCTTCACGCCGCCGCCGCGGGCGCTGTCTGGGGCCGTGCCAGATGACCGGTTTTGACCCAGACCTTGCAGCCGGTCGCTCCGGCGTGGGCGGCGAGCCTAGCGCCGGCGGGCAAGCGGAGCCAGGATTGCGGCTCAAAGCTCTCGCCGCCTTCGCTGAACGCGCCGTCGAGCACCAGGATTTCGACGCCGCCTGGAACCGGCAGCGCGATCTCGGCCCCCGCGCTCCAACGCTCGAGGCGCACCGTCTCGCGCGCGTCCTGGTACAACGGCATGACTTCGACATTAGGTCGCCCCGGCGCCGGCAGAAACGGCGGTTTCGTGGTGTCGATCCGCACCTCTCGACGGTCCTGGGGATCGAACTGCCAGAGCTTGACGAAAATCGTGCAACCCGGCTCCGAGCCCGGCGTGTGGCGCGAGGTCGGCGGGTTGCGGATGTAGGCGCCGGCCGGGAAATCGCCATGCTCGTCGGAAAACACGCCGTCGAGGACCAGAAACTCCTCGCCGCCGCCATGGGTATGGGGGGAGAAGTGCGATTTCGGCGCGTAGCGCACGATCGAGGTGGCGCGCGCCACCTCTTCGCCGATGCGATCGAGCATGCGCCGATCCACCCCCGCGATCGGTGACGGCGACCAGGGCAGGCGCGCGGCGTGAACCGCAGCGCGCTTGGAGAAGTCCGCATTCAATTCCATCAGAGCCTCCTCCGACCGCGAGCGCATAGCAAAATATAGGCGCCCTGGTCGAGTGGCGAAAAATCCCTTGCGTTCGAGCGCGCTTAAGCGCGCGCACGGACCAACGTGCGGGCGATTTTCGGCAGACTAATAGCAACCCAGGGATGAGTGATGTGCCTACCGATGCAAGGCTTGAAGCCGATCGGCTTGTCCTCGCACTCCCTTCCTTGGGACAGGCGTCACTCTCCTCCGATCTTCGCGATCTGCGCCTCGCTGAGCCCGCGGATGAAATCAGGCAGCGGGATGAATCCGACCGGCGCGAGGTGTTTGTCGCTATTACCGCCGGTTGCCGAGATCGCCCATAGCAGGAAGGAGCGCAGCGCGTCGGCCGTCGCGACGTCGGGCTGCGCCTTCGAGACGAGGACGTATTCGTAGTTGACCAGCGGATAGCTGTCGTCGCCTGGCGCGAAGACGAGGCTGATGCGCTCGTAGGGCGGCGTGCGCGGGTCGAGCTGGGCGGCGGCATTGGCGATCGACCGCGACGTGGCGAGCACGAACTTGCCGGCCTGGTTCCCGACCATGGCAGTGCCCAGCTGGGCTTTGGCGATCTCGCTGGCGTAGCTGATGCCCACATAGCCGATTGCGTAAGGCATTGCCGCGAGCGTCTTGACGATACCTTCGTTGCCGGTTGCGGCTTTCTCAGCGGCGACCTTGGGCCAGGGGATATCGGTGCCAAAGCCCGGATTGTCCTCCCAGCTCTCGGCCGAGAAATCCAGGAATTGGGTGAAGACGAAGGTGTCGCCGGAGCCGTCGGCGCGGCGGACCGGAATGATCCCCTGGTGCGGGAGCGCCGCGCCCGGATTCATCGCCTTGATCCTTGGATCGTCCCACTCGGTGACGGCGCCGGAATAGATCGCGGCGAGCGTCGGGCCGTCGATCTTGAGGTTCGCGCCATTGAGGCCCGGCAGGTTGTAGTTGAGCATCACCGCAGAGATTGCCAGCGGTATGTCGAGGAGCTGCGGATTTTGCGCCGCGACCGCGTCGGAGAGATAGGCGTCGGAGGCGCCCATGCGGACAGCGCCGGCGAGCGCCGAATCGGTGCCTGCGCCGGAGCCGGTGCTGGCTGCCGTCAGTGCGACGTCGGGCGCGACGCTCTTGTAGCTTTCGATCCAGGACTGGAAGAGCGGGTAGAGTAGGGTCGAGCCGCTTTCGTTTAGTGTGATACCGGCCGCGTAGGCGGGCGCGACCGCGAACGAGAAGGCAATGGCGGCGCCAGCGAGCGCGTGGCGAAGTTTATTCGTCATGAACGCGTCTCCTGTAACGTCTTCAGCGAGCGTCTTCAGCGCCCGATCCGATCCAGATTTACGCCGGTGGTCTCGATCCGGTACATCCAGGTGACCACCGCGCCCAACACCGAAGTGGCTGCAAGGGTGTAAAGCAGCGTGCGCGTGCCGATAGAAGCGAGCAGAATCGGGAAGCCGAACGTCGTGGCGACCGCGCCAACCTTCCCGATCATCGCCGCAAAGCCCGCGCCCATGCCGCGCACCTCGGTCGGAAACACTTCGCCCGCGAGCAGGTAGGTCTGTGCGTTGGGGCCGAGATTGGTCATGAAGTTGAACAGCATCACGCCGCCCATGAT
>JASHUO010000729.1 GCA_030039975.1 Alphaproteobacteria bacterium | reverse complement strand
TCGGCCTCGTCGAGGACGAGGATGCCAAGACCGTCGAAGCGAACGTGTCGCTGGTTCATGAGGTCGAGGAGCCGGCCCGGCGTGGCGACGAGAATGTCGACGCCGCGTGCCATCGCCGCGACTTGCGGCTGCTGACCGACGCCGCCGAAGATGACGGCTTGACGCAATGGCAGATGCCGGCCATAGCGGCGGAAGCTGTCATCGATCTGCAAGGCGAGCTCGCGCGTCGGCGTCAGCACCAGGGCGCGCGGCGATTTCGGCGCCGGCGCCGCGCGCCGTTCGGCCAGGCGCTGCAGGATCGGCAGCGCAAACGCCGCGGTCTTGCCGGTGCCGGTCTGCGCCACGCCGAGCAGGTCGCGCCCGGCAAGCAGATGCGGAATCGCCTGCGCCTGAATCGGCGTCGGCGTCCGGTAGTCCTCGGCGGCGAGCGCGCGTTGCAATGGCTCGCTCAGCGCGAGCTCGGAAAAGCTGGAAATCACTGTGAATGGTTCTTTCGTGTTGGTCCCCGTCGCTCTTGGCGCGGGGGCTCGTTGGTCGGGATCAAAAGCTGCGGTTATGCGCATCGAAGCGCGGCGTCGGAAACGCCGTACGGAGCGGCCGCCACTTCACCCTGGAAGGGACCTCGTCCGCGCGACCGGGAGGTTTGGTTGACGTTTGATTAATCTCGGGAGGGGCGCTCGGGGCTCGAAGGGCCCTCAGCGCGTCGCGCAGTCGCGAGACATCTGCTGCCCGCTAAATGCCCTCGCGATCGACGAATGTCAAGGGAAGAATAGTTCGTGCGTCGAGCAAACGGCTTGAGTAAGAGGGGCCACGGAGACACGGAGCACACGGAGAAGATAAGGTTCAAGGCCGCTTTGCGGCCTATCTCCTCGCTCTCCGTGTCCTCCGTGGTAAATCTTTCTTACGTGCGATAGGAAGGGTCGTCGCGGTCGAGCTGGCGCAGCATCGCCTCCCATTCCATCTCGCCATAGACGCGCCGCGTGCTGGGCTCGTAGAGATGGGCCGCCTTGGCGGCGACCTCCGGATCGGGCAGCACGAGCTCGGTATTGGCCGCCATGCAATCGACCTGCGCCTTGCACGCCATCTCGAGCCAATAAAGGATGTTGAACGCCTCGGCGATGCTACGGCCGCAGGCGAGGATGCCGTGATTGCGCAGGAACATCACGTCGTTCTCGCCGAGGTCGTGCACCAGGCGCGCGCGCTCGGCGGTGTCGATCGCCGGGCCTTCATAGAGGTGATAGCCGACCTTGCCGTAGAAGCGCATCGCCGTCTGCGTCAGCGGCAGGAGCCCGCATTTCATCGCCGCCACCGCCATGCCGGCGCGGCTATGGGTGTGGATGACGCAGCCGACATCATGCCGTGCGGCGTGAACTGCGCTGTGGATGACATAGCCGGCCTGGTTGATGCCGTAATGCGTGTCGGGCTTCAGCACGACATTGCCGTCGAGATCGATCTTGTAAAGGCTCGACGCGGTGATCTCCGCATAGAGATAGCCATAGGGGTTGATGAGGATGTGGCCATCTTCGCCGGGCACCCGCGCGGTGATGTGGTTGTAGATGAGATCGGTCATGCCATAGCGCGCCACCAGGCGATAGCAGGCGGCGAGATCGACTCGCGCCTGCCATTCCGCATCGCTGACGCGGTCGCGGATCGGCTGCCTCTCCACCACGGAAACCCGGCTCATCGCATCCTCCCCATGTTCAGTCCGCAAATGATGCCCAAAACTGCGGATCGCGTCGAGATCACGGGATTCTGGCCGCGGGTGGCCGGCCTAAGGCTATCGTCGGGGCAGGGCGGCGTGGCATGATCCCTGCCAAGCCGCTTCAACACAGCGAGGGTCGTCATGGCGGAAATCCGCACCGCGCATCTCTTCACGATGACACTCGCCGTCGGCGAGGTGCAGCCGCTCGGCAAGACGCCGTTCGGCGAGCGCCGCGTCGCCGTGGTCGAGGGCGGCCGCTTCGAAGGCGCGCGACTCAAAGGCACGGTGCTCAAGGGCGGCTCGGATTGGATCTTGCTGCGCAGCGACGGCGTGCTGCAGCTCGATGTGCGCATGACGCTCAAGACCGATGACGGCGCGATCATCGGCATGACCTATCGCGGCCACCGCCACGGCCCCGCGGCGGTGATCGATCGCCTCAACCGCGGCGAGACGGTCGACGCCTCGGAATACTACTTCCGCACCGCGCCCTTCTTCGAGACCGCAGCCGAGAAATATGCGTGGCTCAACCGCATCATCGCCGTCGCCACCGGCCACCGCCCGCCCGCAGGCCCGGTCTACGACGTGTTCGAGGTGCTGTGACGGGCTCCTAGCCGCGCCCGGCCGTGCCGTAAACCTCGGGGATTTTCGCGTCCTGGGCGGCGGGGGAGAACAGCTCCCACTCGATGCCGTTGACGTCTCGCTCGGAGGAGAAGTCGCCGGCGGTCTCGTCCTCGAAGCCGAGATGGCGCAGCTGCCCGGCGCGCTGCGGCATTTCGTTGATCGAGAAGTTGAGCTGCGCCGTGCGCCACATCGCGTATTTGCCGGGAACGACCGCGGTGGGGGCTTGGCCGAGCCGGCGGCTGTAATCGCGGATCGAAGCGGCGAGATCGGCGACGGCGAGCGAGATATGGAAACGGCGCATGGGCTTCTCCCAGAACATCGGGCCGCCATGGCAGCAGAGTCTTTAAACTGGTACAAGAGAGAACGTTATCCTGGTATAACGGTCACCATGACGGTGCGTTCGGAAGGGCAAAGAAAAGCGCTCGGCGATTTCCTCCGCGCGCAGCGCGCGCGGCTGACGCCGGCGAGCCTCGGCCTCGGCGCCGGCGGCCGCCGGCGCACGCCGGGGCTGCGCCGTGAGGAGGTG
>JASHUO010000728.1 GCA_030039975.1 Alphaproteobacteria bacterium | reverse complement strand
ATCTTGCTCAGCGCGATCGAGCTGACGATGGCCATGCCGGTGGCGGCCGACAGGCCGCCGATAAAGGCGATGATCGCGAACGCCACCCCACGCGCGGCCAGCGGCAGCGCCAGCACGAAGAGGTCGCCGTCGACGACGCTCGGGAAGGTGCTGAGCCCCGCCACCGCGATGGGAATGACGAACACGTTGATGGCGATCAGATAGAGCGGAAAGAGCCAGGCCGCCTTGTGCAGGTCGCGCGGATCGGTGTTCTCGACCACGGTCACATGGAACTGGCGCGGCAGGCAGAGGATCGCGCACACCGCCAGCGCGCTCATCGTCATCCAGCTGGTTCCGTCGATGCCGGAGAAAAAGAGGCGGTGCAGCGCCGGCTCCTGCGAGACGCGTCCGGCAAGATCCCCCAACCCGCCGAACATGCCCCAGGTCACGAAGATGCCGACGGCGATGAAGGCCAGCAGCTTGACCATGGATTCGAAGGCGATGGCGAGGATCAGGCCCTCATTGTGCTCGGTGGCTTCGACATGCCGCGTGCCGAACAGCGCGGCGAAGAGCGCCAGCAGCAGCGCCACCGCCAGCGCGGTGTAGATCGGCGCCGGCTGGCTGGCGATCGCCTCGAGATCGACGCCGGGATAGCTCGTCAGCACGGTGAAGCCGACGGAGACCGCCTTCAGCTGCAGCGCGATGTAAGGCAGCGTGCCGAGCGTGGCGATCACCGTCACCGCCGCGGCGAGCGGCTGGCTCTTGCCGTAGCGGGCGGCAATGAAGTCGGCGATCGAGTTGATGTTGTGGCTCTTCGAAATGCGGATGAGCCGGTCGAGCAACGGCCAGCCCAGCGCGAACACCAGGATCGGCCCGACATAGATCGCAAGGAAATCGTAGCCGGTCTTCGCGGCGAGGCCGACACTGCCGTAGAAGGTCCATGAGGTGCAGTAGACGGCCAGCGACAGCGAATAGACGATCGGCTTGGCCTTGGCACGGCCACGGCGCTGCGCCTGCCGGTCGCCGTAATAGGCGACCGCGAACAGCAGCCCGACATAGCCGAGCGACAGCGCCAGAATGGCCCAGCCGCGGATCATGTTTCCTCCCGGTGACAATGATCGCCGGTCGCGCGGCGTTGGTCCAGGCGCAAGAATTTCAGGCGCGGCCTGGCTCGGGTGAGGAGCGGCCTGTCATCCGGGACGGGCTATGCTGCGACGGCCACTTGGATACCCGCTTGCACGGGAATAATGTAATTATCTGATTTTCCTCTATTTTTTGCCGTCCCCGCGAAGGCGGGGACCCAGGAGTTCGCGCCCCGGCCGTCGCATTTGAAGTGCTGGATGCCCGCTTTCGCGGGCAAGGCAAGTGATTGGGGCGCGAGAAAAGAAGCGGCGCCGGCTCTATTCACACCCCGAGGTGGCGGTGCAGCAGTTCGGGCTGCTCGCGGGCGGCCGCGGCGCTCATGGATTCGACCATGTGGCCGTTGTTGATGATGTAGACGCGGTCGGCGAGGGTCATGGCGGCGGTGACGTTCTGCTCGACGATCACCAGCGTCTGTCCCGCTTCGGCCAGCCTCCGGCAGGTCGCAACCAGGTCGCGCACGATGATCGGCGCCAGCCCCTCGAACGGCTCGTCGAGCAGGATGATCTTCGGATTGCGCACCAGGGCGCGGGCGATCGCCAGCATCTGCTGTTCGCCGCCGGACAGCTCGGTGCCGCGGCTGCGCCGGCGCTCGCGCAGCCGCGGAAAGATCTCCCAGATCCGGTCCAGCGGCCAGCGCGACTTGGCGGTGAGGCCGGCCAGCACGAGATTTTCCTCGACGCTGAGGCTGCCGAAGATGCGGCGCTCTTCCGGCACGAGCTGCAGGCCGAGGCCGGCGATGGCATGGGATTTGAGGCCGTGCACGGGCACGCCATCGAAGCGGATCTGGCCGGAGCGCGGACGCACCATGCCTATGAGGCTCTTCAGCGTGGTGCTCTTGCCGGCGCCGTTACGGCCGAGCAGCGCCACGACCTGGTTTTTCGCGACCTCGAGCGAAATATCGAAGAGGATATGGCTGTCGCCGTAGTAACTGTTGAGATTCTCGACTTCGAGCAGCGCGCTCATGCCGCGACCCCGCCGAGATAGGCTTCCTGGACGAGGCTGTTGCGCTGGATCTCGGCCGGCGTCCCCTCGGCCAGAACCGCGCCTTCATGCAGCACCGTGATGCGCTCGGCGAGCTCGAAGATCGCGTCCATGTCGTGGTCGACCACGACCAGCGTCCGGCCACGGCGGATGTTCTTGAGCAGGCTGACCGTCTCCGCCCGCTCGCGCGGGCTCATGCCGGCGAGCGGCTCATCCAGCAGCAGCAAGGAGGGCGACGACGCCAAGGCGAGGCCGATCTCGAGCCGCCGCTTTTCGCCATAGGCGAGCTCCGCGACGGGCACGTCGCGCCGCGCCGCGAGCCCGACCAGCGACAGCGTGCTTTCGACCTGCGTGGCGAGACCGGGGACGCGCTCGATGCGGCGGAGGAAATCCAGCGAGAACCGGCCACGCCGCTCGGCCAGCGCCGCGATGACGACGTTTTCGCCGACGGTGAGGCGATTGAAGAGCTGGTTGATCTGGTAGCTCTTGGTGAGGCCGAGATGGCAGACGGCGGTGATGTCCATGCCGGTGATGTCGCGACCGTGGAAGACGATGCGCCCGGAGGTCGGCGGCAGCTCGCAGGTGAGCATCTTGAAGAAGGTGCTCTTGCCGGCGCCGTTCGGCCCGATCACACCGCGCAGCTCGCCCTGGTTGACGGAAAAATTGATGTCGCGGTTGGCGACCAGCCCGCCGAAGGATTTGGTGATGCCGCGGGCCTCGATCACCGGTCCGGAGAACGGCGTCTCATCGGGTCGGCGGGATGGGCCGACTGTGGCCATCGGCGCGGTCGGCGCGGGTGTTGCAATGGTATCGGCCGTGCCGGTCTGCCATCGTCCGGTGAAAAAACCGATCGCGTCACGGGCGCCGCCGATCAAGCCGCGGCGCAGGAAGCAGACCAGCAGCACGAAGATGAGGCCCAGGGCAAGCTTCCACGCCGCCCCCAGATTGAGCGCGGCTTGCAGAAAGTCGCGCAGCGAAAGCCATACCAGGGCACCGAACAGCGGCCCGAACAGCGTGCCGCTGCCGCCGATCACCGTCTGCATGACGAGCTGGCCCGAGGTGTCGAAGGTGAAGGCCTCGGGCGGCATGAAGGCCTGCAGCACGCCGAGCAGGCCGCCGGCCAAGCCGGCATAGGCCGCGGCGATGATGAAGGCGGTTAGCTTGTAGCCATGGACATTGTGACCGACGGCGGCGGCGCGCGACGGATTCTCGCGAATGGCGCGCAGGATCGCGCCGACCGGCGAGCGCACGATGCGCAACGCAATGACGATGCCGATGAAATAGCAGATCGCCAGGAAGCCATACATCGACCAGCCGGTGCCGACGCGGTAGTGGATGCCGAAAAGGTCGAAGCTTGGCGCCGGAACGCCGGGAATGCCGTTCTCACCGCCGGTCCAGGCGGAGAGCGGCGAATTCTCCAGAAAGAAGAAAGTCTCCGCGATCGCGACGGTGATCATCGCGAAATAGATGCCGGTGCGCCGAAGGGCGATGAGGCCAACGAGGTAGCCGGCGGCGGCGGCCGCGATCATGCCGATGACGAGGCCCAGGATCACGCTCGAGACGATGGCCTTCGTCAGGAGATAGGCCGCAACGAAGCCGCCGGTGCCGTAAAACGCCGACTGGCCGAACGACAAAAGGCCGGTATAGCCAAAGAGCAGATCGAAGCCGATGCCGAACAGGCCCCAGACCACGGCCTGGTTGACGGTGTCGGGGGCAAATCCGAGCGGCGGCAGCACGAAGGGCGCGGCGACGAGGCCTAGCGCCGTCAAGCCTTCGACCAGCAATGGGCGACGGCCGATCATCAGCCGTCCGATCACGTCTGGCTCCGCGTTCCGAGCAAGCCCTGCGGCCGCAGCATCAGCACCAAGGTCATCACGGCGAAGAGCATCACGCCGGAATAGCTCGGATCGACCATCGAGGTCAGGCTGAGAATTTCGCCGGAAATCAGGCCGCCGAGGATCGCGCCGGTGAACGAGCCGACGCCGCCGATCACCACGACGACGAAGGTCTGCACCAGGATCGCGTCACCCATGTCGGGCGTCAGCGAGACCACCGGCGCGTTGACGATGCCGGCGAAGCCCGCCGCCATCGCGCCGATGCCGAACACGATCATGAAGACGCGGTCGACATCGATGCCGAGCGCATCGACCATCGCCGAATCCTCGATGCCGGCGCGCACGATCAGGCCGAGCCGGGTGCGGAAGAGCACGAGGAAGAGGGCGAGCAGCGCCACCGCGATGATACCGACCACGACCAGCCGATAGGTGGGATAGAACATGAAGCCGAGCGAGCTGATGCCGGCCGCCCAGGATGGCGGCGGGACGGTCTTCGACAGGCTGCCAAAGACCAGCCGCACGAGTTCGACCAGGCAGATGCCGATGCCGAACGTGACCAGGATCTGATCCTCGGCCGGCCGGCTGTAGAAATAGCGGATGATGACGCGCTCCATCAGCACGCCGACAACGGCCAGGAACAGAGAGCCGGCGACGACCGCGACGGCAAAAGATCCGGTCGCCTCATAGGCGACATAGCCGGCATAGCCGCCGAGCATGAACATGGCGCCGTGCGCCAGGTTCAGGACGCCGAGCGTGCCGTAGATGATGGTCAAGCCCGAGCTGATCAGCGCCAGCAGCGCGCCCAGTGCCAAGCCGTTGAAGCACTGCGAGACGAAATTCGGCCAGGTGATCATACCTTGCGAACCTTACGGAACGCGGCCCAGCCCGACCCCGCGGGCGGCACGCGCCGCCCGCGGGACCGGATATCCGGCTTACTCAGGTATAGGAGCCGAGCTGACAGCCGAACGCATCAGGCGCCTGCATCAGCGGCGCGCCCGGCAGCACCTCGGTGACCTCCCAGAAGTCCTCCGGGTTCCGCATCGCCTTCGGTGCCTTGCCCCGGACGATGACGACCGGCCGCACCAGCTGATGGTCGGCGGCGCGCCAATAGACCTCGCCGACGAAAGACGGGATCTTGCGGCCGGCCTCGTAGGACTTGATGACGTCCGGCGGATAGAAGCTGCCGGCATGTTCGACGGCGTCCGCCCACATGGCGAATTGCATATAGGCGTTCTCCGCGCCCCATTCCGGCCGATAGCCGTACTTCTTCTGGAAGGCGGTGACGAACATCTTCGCCAGCGGGTACTTGTCTTCGAGGGTCCACCAGAAATCGGTGGCGGCGTAGACGCCCTCCGTCGTCTCGGCACCGACCTCCTTGGCGAGGAACGGGGTCTGGTAGGGGATGACCAGCTTCATCTTGGGCAGAATGCCGAATTGCTTGGCCTGTTGCGTCGACAG
>JASHUO010000727.1 GCA_030039975.1 Alphaproteobacteria bacterium | reverse complement strand
AGCGCCGATGCAGCGCGTGCCATTGCCGCAAGCGCCCACCTCGCCGCCATCGGCATTGCGGATGCGCATGAAGACATCGGCCCCGGGCGCGCGCGGCGTCTCGAGGATCAGCAGCTGGTCGCAGCCGACGCCGCGATGCCGGTCGGCGATGGCGCGCGCCGCCTTGTCGTCGATCCTGAGTGCATGCGCGCGCGCGTCGAGAACGACGAAATCGTTGCCGAGCCCGTGCATTTTGACGAAAGCGGTGCCGCGCATGGCGCGGTATATAAGCGGCGTGGCGCACCCTGTCCACGCCGCACCGCGCGACGCGAAGCGTCGTCGCGGGCGGGCGACAGCGATTGCTCTTGCAACCGCGAGAGCCCGCACCGTGCGGGCTGGCTCTCTTCACCCTTCTCCGCCCCCTGAGGAAGCGGAGAAGGGCCACGGACAAAGTGCTACTTGCTGGTGTCTTCGCCGGTCTTCTTAGCGGCGGCTTTCTCCGCCGTTGGCTTGGTCGCTTTCTTCGCGACGTGCTTCTTCTTCGTCGTCTGCGCGCCGGTGTCGGCGCTTTGCTTGGTGGCGCCGGCCGCGTCGTCCTTGCTGGCCTGGGCCAGAGCGGGGACGGCGAGGGCAACCAATCCGGCTACCGTTGCGGCGCGCCAGAGCAGGGAAAGCTTGCTGTTCATGATGGCGAAAATCCCATGTTTTGCGCGCCTCCACAGCGAGACGCGCCAGGACAACGCGGCCTCGCTCCGGCCTAGTCCGGGGCAAACCCGTGATCTTGTCGTGGCGGAATTGCGGCAGGCCGCGGCGCCGGCCTGCCGCCTTGCCTAAGCCTGTCCCAGCAGCCAGTCCGGGCCGAGCTGGTCGAAGGTGGGACAGCCGAGCTGCGCCAACGCCCGGTCGATCTCGTCGCGCAGGATGTCGATGGCGCGTTTGGCGCCTTTGACGCCGCCCGCGGCACAGCCATAGAGCGTCGCCCGCCCAACAAAGCAGAAGCGCGCGCCGAGGGCGCGCGCGATGACGACGTCCGAGCCGCGCCGGATGCCGCTGTCAAACATCACCGTGACGCGACTGCCCACTGCCTGCGCGATCGGCAGCAGCACCTCGAGCGGCGAGGCGGAGCGGTCGAGCTGGCGGCCGCCATGGTTCGACACCATGATGCCGTCGACGCCCATCTCGGCGAGCCGCCGTGCATCCTCGAGATGCATGACGCCCTTGACCACGAGCTTCCCCGGCCAGAGCCGGCGATAGGCCTCGAAATCCTGCCAGGTCTGGCTCGACGGCGTTTGCGACGACATGAAGGTCGCGACTTCCTCGCTGCTGGCGCCGGTTGGGGCATAGGGCTGCCAATTGTCGAACAAGGGTGCGCCGCCATGGCTGAAATAGTCGTAGATCCAGGCGGGATGGCGCAGCGCCTCGAGCACGATGGAGGGCTTCAGCCGATAGGGGCGGATAAAGCCGTTGCGGATATTGCGTTCGCGCTTGGAGCCGACCGGCACGTCGACGGTCAGCACCAGGGTCGAGAGCCCGGCATCGCGCACGCGGCGGATCATGTCCTCGGAGATCTTCCGGTCGCGTGCCCCGTAGAGCTGGTACCAGCCATGGTTCGGCGCCACCTTGCCCAAGGCTTCGATCGAGGCGGTCGAGGTGCCGGACATGATGAAGGGGATGTCGGCCGCCACGGCCGCCTCGGCCAGCATGAGATCGGCGCCGCGCCGGAAGAGCCCGGCGATCCCGGTGGGCGCGATGCCGAAAGGCAGCGCATAGCGGCGGCCAAACAGTGTCGTCGAGCTGTCGCGCTTCGACACGTCGACGAGATAGCGCGGCACCAGCGCCACTTTGTCGAAGGCATCCTCGTTGCGGACGAGGCCACGCTCATCCTCGAGCCCGCCCTCGATGAAATCGAAGCAGATGCGCGGCAGGTGGCGCTTCGCCATCAGCCGGAGATCGTCGATATTAATCGCCTTGTCGGTATTCATCTTCGCCGTTTCCCCCGTTTGGACGGCGATATTGGCACAAAATTTCGTGAGAGGGCCAGCCATCCCAATCCCTCTCCCCTTGTGGGAGAGGGAGGGGCCCGCCGCGCAAGCGGCGGGAGGGTGAGGGCCGCGCAGCCGAGCTTTACTCGCCCGCGACGGCCGCCTGCACCGGCTTGCGGTTCCGGCCACCGGTGCCGCGCCGCCCGCCCTGCAGCGCGCGCAGCGCGGCCAGCACGGTGACGGCGGCGCCGACGATAAGCACCACCACGCCGGGCCGGATGCCGGTGGCGAGCGACAAATTGACCGCCAATACGCGGGACGGGTCGACGCCGGTCTTGAGCCAGTAATAGACCGCCTCGCCCAGCGCGGTGAGCGCGGCCGAGGCGAGGCTGAGCACGGCCAGCGCCGCGAGCGGGACGCGGCGATCGCGGCGCCGAGCGGCGACGAGGCGATAGCCCATGAGCCAGAGGAACAGGCCATCCATCACCATTGGCTCGTAGACGATGAGCTTCGACTGGATGAAGTAGTGGATCAGCCCGAGGGCGACGATCGGATAGACCAGGCGGTGCAAACGCTGCCAGCGCCGTCCGCCGAGCCGCCTCACCATGCCGTCGGTCGAGGTCGCCGCCAGCGCCGCCAGCCCCAACAAAGCGACGAAGCCGATGGTGAGATAGAAGCGCAGCGCGATCTCGCTCGCCACCTTGGCAAGATCGAAGGCCTCGTCGACGATATAAAGCGACAAGTGGGC
>JASHUO010000726.1 GCA_030039975.1 Alphaproteobacteria bacterium | reverse complement strand
CGACCAGATGCGGGCCGAGCAGACGCTGCTGCTGCGCCTCGCCGAGAGCCATGTCGAGCTGAAGCCGGTGCTGCAGCGGCTCGCCGATGCCACCGCCAGCGGCCCGCCCGGCCAGGACGAAGCGCGCACGCATCTGCGCAACATCGAAGTCTATCTCGCCCGCCTCGCCGAGGATGTCACGCAAGGCCGCGGCGAGGCCGTGCAGGAGATCCGCAGCGAGATCCGCCTGCTCGCGCGCACCATCGCCGCGCTCGCCGAAGAGGCGGAGCGCTAAGGGCCCGCCGCCATGGCGATCCCCTCACGCCGCCAACGCCGTTCCAGCATCGACATCTGGCCGGGCTTCGTCGACGCGCTGTCGCAGCTCGTGATGGTGATCGTCTTCGTCCTGCTGGTCTTCACCGCCGGCCAGTTCTATCTCTCCGACGCGCTCAGCGGCCGCGACCAGGCGCTGCAGCGCCTCAGCCAGCAGGTCAACGAGCTCTCCGACCTGCTCGCGCTCGAGCGCAAGGCCAATGCCGATCTGCGCCTCAACGTGACCCAGCTCACCAGCCAGCTCACGGCGGCCAATGCCGAGCGCGACAAGCTCACCAACCGGGTCGCCGAACTCTCCGACAAGGCCGACCAGGCCGGCGGCAAGGCGGCCGATGCCAACGCCAAGCTCGCCCAGGCGCAGAGCACGATCGATCAGCTCAACCAGAACATCCTGGCGCTGCGCCAGCAGCTGGCGCAGATCGCCGCGGCGCTGGACGCCTCGGAGGCCAAGAACAAGGACCAGCAGGTGCAGATCGCCGATCTCGGCAAGCGCCTCAACGCCGCCCTTGCCACCAAGGTCGAAGAGCTCGCCCGCTTCCGCTCGGAGTTCTTCGGCACGCTGCGCCAGGTGCTGGGCGACCGGCCGGACATCCGCATCGTCGGCGATCGCTTCGTCTTCCAGTCGGAAGTGCTGTTCCCGATCGCCAGCGCCGATCTCACCGACGATGCCAAGCAGCGCCTGCAGCTGGTGGCCAACGCACTGAAGGAGATCTCGGCCAAGATACCGTCCAACATCGACTGGGTGCTGCAGGTCGACGGCTTCACCGACAAGCGGCCGATCAACACGCCGCAGTTCCCGTCGAACTGGGAGCTGTCGACGGCACGCGCCATCTCGGTCGTGCGCTTCTTCATCGACCAGGGCATCTCGCCCAACCGGCTCTCGGCCGCGGGCTTCGGCGAGTATCAGCCGCTCGATCCCGGCAACACCGAAGCCGCCTTCAGCCGCAACCGGCGCATCGAGCTGAAGCTGACCGAGCCTTAATCGGCCGTCTGCTCAGCTCGGGCCACACACATCGCGAGAAGCGCTGCCGTCCCGACAGATATGGCGCGTTCCCCGCGAAAGCGGGACCCAGAGCACGCGCTCCAGTCATCGCGTCTGAAGTCCTGGATACCCGCTTTCGCGGGCAAGGCGATGGTTGATGGCTGAGGCCTCGAGGCGCGCGTGGAGCTGAAAGCCAGCCCATAGACCTGCTTTCGCGGCCGTCACGAACCAGAGAACGCCTTCCCGAAAAACCGAAGCCGCGGAGCGATCGGCTCCGCGGCTTCGTCTATCGTCTCGGATGTCGCCGCCGCGACGCTCCTTCGGGAGCGTCGCGGCAGCGATCGACCGAACTACTTCTTCTTTGCCTTCTTGCGCTTCGCGGCCTTCTTCCGCTTCGGCGCCTTCTTGGCGGCGCCCTTCGAGGCCGCAGCCGTGGCACGTTTACGTCTTGCTTTCATGAGATCAATCCCCCTGTGCCGACGAAACGCCGAGATTCTATGTAAGTCGCAACCGAAAGTCGAATGGAATTGCGCTAAAGCCGGCGTCAAGCATCGATTTTTTGAGTCGAAACGCGCGAGAACGGAGTCGCTGAACGCGTTCTGCATGCTTTCGAGTGCGGCTTCCCGGCGAATCGGTGGCGCTGCGCAGTTGCGCGATGCGATTGCCTTCGGTATAAAGCCGCTCGTTTTTGCGGAGCCAGACGATGAAACACGGCATCCATCCCGATTATCACGAGATCACTGTCGTGATGACCGACGGCACGAGCTACAAGACGCGCTCGACCTACGGCAAGCCGGGCGACACGCTGCGTCTGGAAATCGATTCGAAGTCGCATCCGGCTTGGACCGGCGGCCAGCAGCGCCTGGTCGACAGCGGCGGCCAGCTGGCACGCTTCAACAAGCGCTTCGGCGGCCTCGGCGTTAAGAAGTAGTTGCGACGGCGGCGGCAGACGCCGCCGCGTTAACCACCCTCAAAAAAAGACGAGATCGGGTTCAGGCGAGCTGGCGGCGTGCCAGCTCGTCAAGCCGCGCGACGCGGACATAGAGCCGTTGGCTGCGATCGAGCAGGGCAGCGAGGCGCCGCGGCATCGCTTCCGCCGTCTCCATGCCCACTTCCATGCAGATCGCGTGCTCGGCCAGCGCACAATGCTCGCCCAGCGCCTCATGCTGCGTGAGCTCGCCGGCATGGACGGCGCGCTGCGCCAAGAGCCACGCCATGATCTGCGTCAGCCGCGCCGTCAGCCGCATGGTCTCGCCGCAGAACTGGAGCCGCTCCACCGGCATCAGGGTCTCGCGGTCGATGGGCTCGCGATAGGCGAGGTAGTCGCGCGCCTCCGTCAGGAGCTCCATCGCCTCGGCATAGGTCTTGCCGAAAAATGCTGTCTCCTGCACCGTCCTTCTCCCAGCTCCACTTGCCGCTTCAGACCAACGCCGACGAGGCGGAAGCCGCTGACGGAAATATTTGATATCCCCCGACCGGATGAGGCTCTAGCACTGAGATGGTTGCAAAACCAGTGCCAGACAAGGTTAACACCGGCTTCACCCCCTTGAACCCTGCGGCGGAATAACCATCTCCGTCTCGGTCGGATGCCCTTGTCGGATCCGGCTGTCTCAGGCGCCCGGCCAGTTGGCGGGCCCGAGATCACCCCATGTTGC
>JASHUO010000725.1 GCA_030039975.1 Alphaproteobacteria bacterium | reverse complement strand
ATGCCCGAGCGTACGGCGTGGCTCAGCGCATTGACCGGCGGGCTGTCGATGGTGATGACGGCGATGGCGCCTTCGCGCGCGCTGCGGACGACGGGGCCTTGCTCGGGCATGGGGTTCCTCCTCGCGGTTGTTTTGGCGCTGCGCGCTTTACCGCCAAGGCTTGGGCCCTTGGCCAAGGAGTGTCAAGGCCGGCGAGGTCGGCTGATACGCGAGGTGGCGCGAGGCTCCCACGGGATCAGCCGTGGCGAAAGCGCACCCCTCCAAGAAGCGAGGCGCAACTCTGCGCGCAACGCGCTATGATCTGCGCCCGACCCGGAGCGAACCTTGCCCTTTCTTGTCGCCGGCCTCGCCGCATCGATCGTAGCGATCGGGCTCTTGTTTCGCCTGAAGCGAAGAGACGCCCGCCGGCTCGCCGAAAAGCTCGAGATCGCCATCGACCGGCATATCGACGGGTTGGTGAGGGTCAGGGCTCAATCGGTCCGTTTCGACGCCGAGGGACGGCTCTGTTCCAAGGAATGGCAGCAGGAGATCGAGCGGTTTCTCGACAGCCAGCTCTCATCGACGCTCAGCGCGCGGGAGCTGCGCCAGCTCGAGGCGAGGCGCGCCCGCTTCGTGTGCCTCGTTGCCGATCGGGTGGCGGCTGGGGTGGCGCGGCTCCCCGTCTATCAATAACGCGCCATCGGGACGCGTGATGGTTAAGCAAATTTAAAGCTTCCCGTGTTTCGATCGACCATCCGATGGTCTCGGAGCACCGATGGTTGTTATCACGCGTGAAAACGGTGTCGTTGGGCGCTCTCGGCCCCGTACCGTTGACTTGTTCAAAGTCCTGGTCTGGATCGGCGCTGCGGCTGTGCCGTGGGCGGCGATCCTCATCGCGGCGAGGTTGGTAATCGCCGCGCTGGGCTGAGATCGCGTTTCACGGCGCGATTACCCGGACCCACGCTTCCGAGCGGCGATCGCCGGGCCGCTTTCCCTACCATCATGCCGATCTGCTAGGCTACGCGCGGAAAGAACGATTCGGCCTGGTCATGACCTCGCTTACGGATTTTGGCGACCTTGCCCTGCTGTTGCCGCTGGCCGCGGCCATCCTGCTCTGGCTCTTCGTCGCCGGCGAGCGGAGGGTGGCGCTCTGGTGGCTTGTGGCGTTGACGCTTTGCCTCGGCGTCATCGGCGTGCTCAAGGTCTATTTCGCCGCCTGCCCGGCCGGGGCGATGCGCAGCCCGAGCGGCCATGCCGGCTTTGCTGCCCTGGTTTACGGCATGATCGCCGCCTGCCTCGCCACCAGGGCAAAGGGATATTGGCGCCTGGTGGCGCTGGTCGGTGGCGGTATGGTCATTGCCACCATCGCGCTGTCGCGACTCGTGCTGGGCGCCCACACACCGATCGAGATCGCCCTCGGCCTGCTTATCGGCGGCGCTTCGCTGACCACATTGCTGTGGGGCTCCTCGGCCTTTGGGTCCGCGAGACTGCCGCTGCGGCCGCTGCTCCTCTGCGCCGTCGTTATCATCGTCCTGTTGCATGGGCAGCAGCTCCACGCCGAAGCGGTCCTGCACGCGATGGGGCGCTATCTCGCCCGGGCCGGCGGCGTCTGCTCTTGAGCCTCGCTCACGGCGTCGCGCGCTTCGGCGGTCATGACGGTTGGTCTGAGTCAGGAGCGCGCGAGCGCGCTTCGCTTTTGCGGCCGCTTTGGAAGTTCCGCTCCGTGGCATCTTCGGCGATCTGGTGGAAAGCCGAACTGGGCTCCGCTGATCCTGAGCGGTCGTTAACGATCGATCAGAGCGGTGCGTGCACAAGCGCGCGATACGGCTGCGCCCACAGGTCGAGGCCAAGGTGCGGTGCTGAGGGGGCAACGAGTACGTGGAAAACGAGAACTTGGCTCACGGCGACGCCATCGTCGGAGAGCGGGGTGTAAAGCGCTTTAGACAGCCGATAGATGCCTCGGCCATTCGGCTGAATGAACTCGTGCTCGATATAAACCGGTCGCCGGTCGCGGACACATTCTGCATAGACTTCGATGATCCGTGGTCCCGAAGGCGGTGAGAGCACTTCGTCGAGAAAATGTCCAGTCGGGTCGGATTTGTGCTGCTGTCTCGTCTCGGTCCCAACAAGGCGATAGCGAAATCGTCCGTGCTCGACGACATCGACGATCCTGATGTGAGGCAGCAGGTGTGGTATCTCGACGGGATCAATATCGGCGCGGCGCGGCAGCTTGCCCCTGGCTGCCTTGCGGGACCAGTAGCCGTAGCCTGCCTTCAGCCGCTCGTCAGTGATCAGCGATGATAGCGCCGCGTCCGGCACGGTATGCCCCATCAGGGAAACAATTAAAATAACGATAAATTGCGAGGAGTAAATGCTTCCTTAAGTCTCGACGGGCTAGGCAGGTCAATGCCTTGCGCTCCTCGGAGCGCCCGCTCAGTTCAAGCGGAGCGCCTAATACCAGGTCGTGTCGCATCGCGCTGCGTCCGCTCCTCTGGCCAGCAGAAGGTCTTGCGGGCGGACGCGCGCTGATAATTGGAGCGTAACGATTTCGTGGCAATATACGCTCGTCAGTCTCAGAGTTTTACACGCACATGGTGTTTATCAAAGCCTTCGCTTTGGTGGCGCGAGGCGCGTGCAATTGGCGGAGCGTTGGCATGTTCTGGTTAGCCCCATGATCCTGCGAGTGCGCGAACCTCGTGCCCATTGGCGGAAGGCAATCACCGGGCGGCGCGAGGATCAGGAAGAAATCGACCGCGCAGCGAGAGCAATGCTAGCAAATCATGGCGCCAACGCTGCGCAAGAAGCGCAACGGCGGGCAAACAACCTTCTGCTATGCAGGGTGGAGAGCCAAGCCGACAAGTGGCAGCAGATAGCGCTCGCCATTTGCGAGATCGAATCGGGTCGTCCATATTTACGGACCCCGAAGGATGCGCGGACGAGTTTATGACCGTTCCAAACGAGATCGCCGCCCCGCAACTCCGTCAGCATTGAAGGTCGTCAAAAGACGCGAGCGAAAAAGCCAACGTCATGACTACCGCGGCATCGTGACGTAAAAGCCGTCAGGCCCCTCGCTGCCGTGGCGCTGCGCTTGGCGAGACGTAACGACGCGACGGAAGAGCTTGGTCAGTATCTCGGCCACCTCGTGCCACGTGCTGGCCGAGCCGATCGCGACATCGTTCAAATAGAGCGTCTTGCGCCTCATGGCGACGCGCGCTCCTGCATCGGTGAGGCAGGACCGACAACCCCGCAGCCTTCGCCCCAAGAGTCGAGCCAGACTGCCGAAGAAGACGGCGATCTGACACCCCCTCATAGGATCAAGTGCCGTGGCTTTGCCGATCGTTAACGGCGAACGCTTATTGTAGGCCGATGGCAGGAGAACCGGATAAACACCCAAATATTGCGCAGGGCATTCGGGATTCCCGCTTGTGCCGATTGTACTATTATTGGCGCGCGAGGAAGGGAGATAGGCGCTTTCCAACGCGCAGCGACATCGACCCGCTCGATTTCGGTTACGTGCTTGGCAACGTCATACTGTTCGACGTGGTGCGCGACCCATTGCGTTTCCGGGTCCGCGTGCATGGCACCGAGATGGTGAGGCGGGCCGGTTATGACCTGACCGGTAAGTACTTGGACGATCTCCCGATCACGGATTACCGCCGCTATGTGCGCGAGCGCTGCGAAGGGCTGGTGCGCGATGGCGACCCGCTGGTCGTTCACCACAGTCGAACGCTGGACGGCCGCACTCGCCAGTACGAGGCGCTCTGGCTCCCTCTCTCGGATGACGGGCAGAGCGTCACAATGCTGCTTGCGGCGCTGATCTACGATTGGGAACAGGGGTGGCTGTCTTGACCGGCGGCGGCATCAGTGGGGCATGCTCGGGAAGAGATAACATAGGGCGGGTGCCGACTTGCTCTCGAACAGAGTCGGAATTGCAGCGGAGCATCTCGATCGCGTTCTGAAGCCGTTTGTGCAGATCGAACCGTCGTACCGCCGCATGCATGAGGGTACGGGGCGCGGCCTGGCTCTGGTCAAGGCGA
>JASHUO010000724.1 GCA_030039975.1 Alphaproteobacteria bacterium | reverse complement strand
CAAGGTGGTGCGCATACTCGTCGCCGACGGCGCGCCCGTCGAGTACGGCCAGCCGCTCCTCGTGCTGGAATAGCCGCGGGCGATGTTCGAGAAGGTGCTCATCGCCAACCGCGGCGAGATCGCGCTGCGCATCCATCGCGCCTGCCGCGAGATGGGCATTCGCACGGTGGCCGTGCATTCGACGGCTGATGACAATGCGATGCATGTGCGGCTTGCCGATGAGAGCGTCTGCATCGGTCCGCCCCCGGCGCGCGACAGCTATCTCAACATCCCCGCCATTCTTTCGGCTGCGGCGATCACCGGGGCGGACGCCATCCATCCCGGACTGGGCTTCCTTTCCGAGAGCGCCGATTTCGCCAGCATGGTCGAGGAGCACGGCTTCGCCTTCATCGGCCCGTCGGCGGAGCATATTCGGCTGATGGGCGACAAGGTGGCGGCCAAGCGCGCCGCGATCGAGCTCGGGATTCCCGTGGTGCCGGGGTCGGAGGGCGGCGTCGCCGACGTCGCCGCCGCCGCGGATTGGGCGGCGCGGATCGGCTATCCCGTGCTGGTCAAGGCGGCGGGCGGCGGCGGCGGGCGCGGCATGCGCGTCGCGCGCGATCTCGAAGCGCTCAAAAGCGCCGTGCCGGCGGCGCAAGGCGAGGCGAAGGCGTTCTTCGGCAATGGCGAGGTCTATCTCGAGCGCTATCTCGCCAAGCCGCGCCACATCGAGGTGCAGATCCTGGCGGACGGACAGGGCGGCGTCATTCATCTTGGCGAGCGCGACTGCTCGCTGCAGCGCAAGCATCAGAAGATCCTGGAGGAGACGCCGTCGCCGGCGCTCAACGCCGCCGAGCGCGAAAGGCTGCTCGAGATCGCCACCGCCGCCATCCGCAAGCTCGGCTACAAAAGCGCCGGCACGATCGAATTCCTCTACCAGGACGGCGAGTTCTTCTTCATCGAGATGAACACGCGCCTCCAGGTCGAGCACCCCATCTCCGAGATGGTGAGCGGCATCGACATCGTGCGCGAACAGCTCCGCATCGCCGCCGGGGCGCCGCTGGGCTATCGCCAGGCAGAGATCAAGCTCACGGGTCATGCCATCGAATGCCGGATCAACGCCGAGAACCCCGAAACCTTCGCGCCCTCGCCGGGCTGCATCACCAGCTATCACGTTCCGGGCGGCCTCGGCGTGCGCGTCGACAGCGCGCTCTACCAGGGCTATACGGTACCACCCAACTATGACAGCCTGGTCGCCAAGCTCGTCGTGCACGGCACGTCGCGCAATGAGTGCCTGATGCGGCTGCGCCGCGCGCTCGAGGAATATGTCATCGCCGGGATCGAGACGACGATCCCGCTGCATCAGCGCCTCGTTGCCGCCTCGGACTTCATCGACGGCGATTACGACATCCACTGGCTCGAGCGCTACCTCGCGCGCGACTGATCCGCCGTCATCGGTGGAATTCGCCCCGGCGCTGCGGCATCATCTTAGGGATGATCGCCCTCACCCCCGAGCTGCTGCTGCGCGCCTATGCCGCCGGCATCTTCCCGATGGCGGAGGACGCCGACGACCGCGAGGTCTTCTGGGTCGATCCGGAGCAGCGCGGCGTCCTGCCGCTTGACCACTTCCACCTGCCGCGACGCTTGAGGCGCACGCTCCGGCACGAGCTGTTCGACGTGCGCTGCGACACCGCCTTCGGCGAGGTGGTGCGCGGCTGCGCCGAGCCGCGGCCGGAGCGGCCGAAGACCTGGATCAACGAGGAGATCGTGCGGCTCTACGGCCAGCTCTTCGCGCTGGGATACGCGCACAGCGTCGAATGCTGGCACAAGGGCGCGCTGGTCGGCGGGCTTTACGGCGTCGCGCTCGGCGGCGCGTTCTTCGGCGAGAGCATGTTCAGCCGCGTCAGCGAAGCAAGCAAGGTGGCGCTCGCCGATCTCGTGGCCCGCCTCAAGCGCGGCGGCTTCCGCCTGCTCGACACGCAGTTCGTCACCGCCCATCTCGAGCGCTTTGGCGCTATCGAGATTCCGCGCCGGCAATATCACCGCGAGCTGGCCGCGGCGCTCGAGGTCGATGCCTATTTCCCGACCGAGCCGCTCTCGGCAGGCGCCGTATTGTCGCTCTTGCAGTCGAGCACGCTGACGTCGTAGATCGGATTCTCCAACGCCGACAGAGCCGGGCTCGAGGCGAACATCCAACCGCTGAAGATGCGTTGCGCGGCGACGGCGTTGCGCTCATCCGTGCGCAGCTCGTCGATCTGCAGGAAAGCGGCGCTTTCCGGCTCTTCTTCCGGCGGGTGCTTGACGCAGGCCCGCGCCGTGATGACGAGGCGGCCAAAGCGCACCGGCTGCCCCACGGGTGCATCAAAGGTGCTGACGCGAGCGGTAGTCTTGTCGAGCCCTTGCAGTACCGCCACCGTCTCGGCATGGGCCGCCGATGCGAGCACGGGCAGTGTCATCACCGCGAGCAGCAGAGCGCTTCTCATCGGCGGTCTCTGCCATAGGGGTTGACGAGACCTTCGGCAAGCCGGTGCAGCACCTCGCGAAACTGCCGCTCGTCGCAGCCCATCAGCACCGCGTCCTCAAGCGCGTCTTGCGCCAGGGCGCGCAGCTCCTCGAGGTTCTCGTTCAGCACCTTGACCTTGTCGAGGCAGGACACCGGCTCGCCTTCGGGCGTGAGCCAGGTCGGCAGGTCGAGCCGCCCGGGCTTCTTCGCA
>JASHUO010000723.1 GCA_030039975.1 Alphaproteobacteria bacterium | reverse complement strand
CGGCATTTTCAACCGCTCCTACTACGAAGAAGTGCTGGTGGTGCGCGTGCACCGCAAACTGCTCGAGGCGCAGAGGATCCCGCCGGATCTCGTCGGCAAGAATATATGGGACGAGCGGCTCGCCGACATCGCCCGGTTCGAGGACTATCTCACGCGCCAGGGCGTGGTCATCCTCAAATTCTATTTGAACCTGTCATACAAGGAGCAGAAGAAGCGCTTCCTGGACCGCCTCGACAAGCCCGATAAGCACTGGAAATTTTCCGCATCGGACGTCCGCGAACGACGCTACTGGAGCGACTACATGCAGGCCTATGACGAGGCGATCCGCGCGACCGCCGCCAAGGCGGCCCCGTGGTTCGTCGTGCCCGCCGACAACAAATGGTTCACGCGTCTCGTCGTCGCGGCGGCGATTGTCGAGGCCGTGGAGAAGCTCGACCTCGAATATCCGAAAGTCACGCCGGAGCAGAAGAAGGATCTCGCCGCGGCGCGCGAGGAGCTCAAGGCGGAAGCTTAGGCGAGACGAGACGCGCATGTCGACAATCGCCATTCTCGGCGGCGTCGGCCTGTTCCTGCTCGGCATGGCCGTCATGACCGACGGATTGAAGGCACTGGCGGGATCCGCTCTACGCACCGTGCTCGGCAAGGCGGCGGCGACGCCGGTGTCGGGAGCCTTCTGGGGTGCCATCATCACGCTGCTCGTGCAGTCCTCGAGCGCCGTGACGATGACGACGATCGGTCTGGTCAGCGCCGGGCTGCTGACCTTTCCGCAGGGGCTCGGCCTGGTCTTCGGCGCCAATGTCGGCACGACGGGCACGGGCTGGATCGTCGCGCTGATCGGCGTCAGCGTTTCGCTGTCGACCTATGCGCTGCCGATGATCTTCGTCGGTGCCTTGGCGAAGCTGCTGTCCGGCGGGCGGATCGCGGCGGCGGGTAGCGCGCTTGCGGGCTTCGCGCTGGTGCTCTACGGGCTCACGACGCTGCAGCAGGGCATGGGCGGCCTGGCGGAGAGCCTCAATCCAGCCGATTTGCCGGCGGTGCTCGGCGCGCCGGGCGTCGGGTGGACCGCCGGGTCGGTCGGCCTCGTGATCCTGATCGTCGTCGGCCTCGCGATGACGGCGGTCATGCAGTCCTCGACAGCGGCCATCGCGGTCACGATCTCGGCCTTCCATGCCGGGGCGGTGGGCCTGGAGCAGGGCGCGGCCTTGATCATCGGCCAGAATATCGGAACGGCGACGAGCTCGGCGCTGGCGGCCATCGGCGCCAGCGCGACGGCCAAGCGCCTCGCTCTCGCCTATGTGCTGTTCAAGAGCATCGCGGCGCTCATCGCGATCGCCATCTTTCCCTTCACGGCGGCGCTGATGAGACGCTTCGCCGCGTCGGTCGACGGGACGACGCTCCTGGCCGCCTACCACACGGCCTACAATGTCGTCGGCGTCGCGGTGCTGCTTCCCGCGATGCCGTGGTTCACCCGCGTGGTAGAGCGCCTCCTGCCGTCCAAGGAGACGGCACTCGAGCGCGCGCTCGATCCGAGCGCGCTCGTCAATCCGGTGGTCGCGGTCGAGACCACGCGGCGCGTCGTCGCCGAGATCCTGAAGACGACCTCCGCCGCGCTTTCGGCCGGGGCCGAGGGCATGACGCAGCGCGCCGCGACGGCGGCCGCCGCGCTCGAGGAGGCGCGGGATTTCCTGTCCGAATTGAAAGAGCCGCCCGAGACGGAGGCGGAACGGCTCCGCATGACCAGCACGCTGCACGCGCTCGATCACGCCTTGCAGCTCGTGCAAATTCTCGGAGAGGGCGGTCGCCCGGGCCAGGCACCCGGAGCACCCGATGAGCTTCTGGCCGCCGCGATGTGCGACCAAGCCTTGCGGGCGACGCAGACGGTTGCCGCATCGATTACCGCAGAATCCGCGCTCACCGGTCGGGCGGAGCCGATCGGTTGGACGGTTTCAGCCGACATCGACGCCGCGCTTGCCGTGGCTGAACGCGCGGCGAAGGAACTCGCTGCCCTGCAGCGCGATCATCGCGCCGCGACCCTCGCCGCCGTAGCGCCCGGAAAATTGACCGTCACCGAAGCCTTCGTGCGGATCGACGCCGCGCGGCGGCTCGACCGCATCGCGCATCACGCCTGGCGCTCGGCGGCGCATCTCCTCGGCCGGGGCGGACAGGCGGCAGAGGCGATCGACCAGAGGCGGGCCTGACGATTGGGACCGGTGCCCTGAAAACACCGCGATCGGGAGGAACGAAGATGAGCCCAGCTGAGACCGCGGCTTCAACAGCGGACGCGGCGCCGTGGCATGCGCTGCCGGCCGACGAGATCGAACGGCAGCTCAACGTCGATCCGGCGCAGGGCCTCGATGCCACGGAGGTGGCCGGGCGGCTGCACACCTACGGGCCGAACCGCCTGCCCCAGGGCAAGAAGAAGGGACCGCTGGCGCGGTTCCTCGCCCAGTTCAACAACATCCTCATCTACGTCCTGCTCGCGGCCGGTTTCATCAAGTTGATGCTGAGCCTCTGGCTCGACGCCTCGATCATCTTCGCCGTCGTCATCCTCAACGCGCTGCTGGGTTTCCTGCAGGAAGGCCGGGCCGAGAAGGCGCTCGACTCGATCCGCAACATGCTGTCCGCGGAGGCGCGCGTTCTGCGCGGCGGGGAGGTGCGCCTGATCGCCGCCGAGGAGGTCATTCCGGGCGACATCGTGCTGCTGGAATCGGGCGACAAGATCCCGGCGGACACGCGCCTCATCGAGGCCAAGAATCTGCGCACGGAAGAGGCGGCGCTCACCGGGGAATCGGTCCCGGCCGAGAAGACCGTTGCTCCAGTATCCGCCAAAGCCACGGTCGGTGACCGCCACAACATGGCGTTCTCCGGCACGATGGTCGTATCGGGCCGGGCGACCGGCATCGTCGTGGCGACCGGGAGCCAAACGGAACTCGGCCGAATCAACCAGATGCTGGCCGAGGTCAGCGCGCTCGAGACGCCGCTCCTGCGCCAGATCAAGAGGTTCGGCTACGTCATCACCGCAGCCATCGCCGGCATCAGCGTATTGCTCTTCTCCTGGGGCCACTGGCTCGGACACATGACCTTCATCGAGCTGTTCCAGGCGATCGTCGGCATCGCCGTGTCGGCGATCCCGGAAGGCCTGCCGGCGCTCATCACCATCACGCTCGCCATCGGCGTGCAGCGCATGGCTCAGCGCAACGCCATCATCCGCCGCCTGCCGGCGGTCGAGACGCTGGGGTCCGTCTCGCGCATCTGCTCGGACAAGACGGGCACGCTGACCCTGATGGAGATGATGGTGACTTCCGTCGTGACGGCGGAAGCGGCCTATGAGGTGACCGGCGACGGCTACGCACCCGAAGGCGAGGTCAGGGCGGCGGGTAAGCCGATCGGTGCCACGCCGGACGTGCTCGCGCTGATGGGCCGGGTGTGCCTGTTGTGCAACGACGCCCAGCTCTTTGCGGACGACGGAAAATGGATTGTGGAGGGTGACCCGACCGAGGGCGCGCTCTATCCGTTCGCCGCCAAGCTCGGCATGGACCGTGCCGCGGAGGCAGGCGCTGCGCCGCGGATCGACGCGATCCCCTTCGAGTCCGAACACAAGTTCATGGCGACGCTGAACCGTTCGGCGGATGGCGAGATGCTGCTGGTCAAGGGCGCGCCGGAAGTGATCCTCGACCACTGTGACCGGCAGCAGACGGCGACAGGTCCTGCGACCCTCGATCGTGAGCGTTTCACGCGGGAGGGCGACCGGCTCGCCGCGCAGGGCGAGCGCGTGCTGGGGCTGGCGTGGCTGCCGAGCCCGGACCTCGATGCGGGCGGCCTTGGGCCACAGGACCTGCCGAAGACCCTCGTGCTCCTCGGCCTCGTCGGTCTCATGGACCCGCCGCGCAAGGAGGCCATCGACGCCGTGCGGGAATGCCACGGCGGCGGCATCCGCGTGACGATGATCACGGGCGATCACAAGATCACGGCGGCGGCGATCGCAAGCA
>JASHUO010000722.1 GCA_030039975.1 Alphaproteobacteria bacterium | reverse complement strand
GGGACCGGCACTGCGCCGCCGCGGTGACGTACCGCGAGCAGGCTCTCCCAGACGCCGTTTTCATCCTTCATGCCGTTGCCTCCGCGATCATTTTAGAGCGCGCCTGCCGCCCGGTCAGTACACATGGCCGTGCGGTGCAGGGCTCCTTGCTGCCGTCAACCGAGGCTGCCATCCTGTGGTTGCGTTGGCTTACCGGCGACGGCGATGATGCTTTCCCTCCTGCGACCAGATCGCGCCATCCGCGCCGCGCTTCCATTCACCCTGGCTGGCTTGCTCATGGCCGGTCTCGGCGCTGCCGCGCAGGCTGGGCCCGCGGCGGACGAAACCGGCTTTCAACGCGTGAGCATCCCGCTCGTCGCCGAAGGCAAGCCCGATGCGCGGGACAGCGCGGTCGCCGGCTATCTCTTCATGCCCGAGGGGAGCGGGAAGTTTCCGGCGGTGGTGCTGATCCATGGCTGCAACGGCTATGACTGGCAGGTGCGGGGACAGCCGGGCTGGACGCTCGCCAAGGCTTATGCCCGGCGCTATGTTGCGCATGGCTATGCCGCGCTGGTGCTCGACAGCTTCGAGCCACGCGGCATCTACAATGCCTGTGGCCAGCCGATGCGGGTGGGACCGACGCGCCGCGCCTGGGACGCGCTGAGCGCGGCGCGCTGGCTCGGCACGCTGAGCACGATCGACCACGATCGCCTGGTGCTGCAGGGCGATTCCCATGGCGGCTGGACGGTGCTGGTGACCTTGCAAGCGGGGCTTTGGCATCTACCCGAGCATTTCGCCGCCGGCATCGCCCTCTATCCCTATTGCTATGATGTCGGTGGCTTCTCCGCGCCACTGCTCATCCTCATCGGCGGTGCCGATGATTGGACGCCGGCCTGGCGCTGCCAGCAGATGGTGGAGACGCTCCACCGCGCCGGCAAGGATGGCGCGGTCGAGCTGAAGATCTTTCCCGGCGCCTATCACGCCTATGATTTTCCCGTCCCGGCACGCACCAACGCGCTCGGCCATTTCATGCGATACGACGCCGCAGCGACCGCAGCGAGCTGGCAGGCGATCGACGCCTTTCTCGCGGCGCATCTGCGCTGAACCGCGTTATTGGCGCTTGAAGGTCACCACCAGCACGTCGCGAAAGGCGGGGAGGGCGGGGTCCTTGGGCTCGACCGGCGTCACGCCGTGATAGACCCTTGCGTCATGCACCAGGGCCGCATCGAAGGGGTCGGTGAGGGTGAAGCTGCCGAGCCGGTGGCGCGCGAGATCGTGGATCGAGGTGGTGCCGCGCCGAATGTTGTGCCGGAGGATCAGCAGCACCAGCACGTAATCGACGCCGTCGCGATGCATGCCTTCGGGCGTCGGCTTGCCGGCGGCGCCGGGTCGCGCCTCGATGCGGAATTGATGCGTCTCGATGTGCCAGGTGCGCACGCCCGGCGCCAGCTTCTCGAAAAGCCCGCGGCAGAAAGCGAGAATGGTGATGAGCGAGGCGCCGGCAGCGATCTCGTCACCGATCGGCTCGAACCAGCGCTCGATACCGCCATGGAGCGGGTTGTAGTCGAGGCTCTGATAATGCGGCTGGTGCGGCGCGCGCGTGATCGCGCCATCGGCGCGCGCGGCGAACACGGCGTAGCGGCGGCGACGATAGCGTCCGCCATCGGCCATATAAGGATCGACCGGCATGTCGTCCCAGCTGCGTGCGAAGCGCTCCCAATCCGCGAGCGGACCCGCCGCCGACAACAGCGCACGCATCTCGTTCGCTGCGAGGAAGGCATAGGCATCACGCCCAAGACGCTCGGCAAGTTCGGTATCGCTGGAAATCGCGGCATTCTTCATGGCGCGAAATCTAGCAGGCGCGGGGTGAATTTTGAGTCACGGGATTGTCGCCGTGACAATTCCCTGGCGGCGCGGCTTGGCGGAAACCGGGTGGCGACTACCGCGCGGTCATCTCGGTCCGCACCGCCTCGAGCAGCGCGGCGGCGCGGATCGGCTTCTCCAGCAGGGTAGCGAATTCGAGTATTGCTTCGCCGCCGAGCGGCCTGCCCGAGATGAAGATGATATGCAGATTGGGGCGCATCAGCCTCGCCTGACGCCCGAGCTGGAGCCCATCGAGCCCCGGCATCCGGACATCGGCGATCATCAGGTCGACATGCCGGTCGCCCAGGATGCGTACCGCCTCGAAACCATCCGAGGCGGTGAGCACGATATGGCCGGGTTCGGCCAGAATTTGCGCCACGATCGTCAGTAGCGACGGATCGTCATCGGCGACCAGGATCGTATACATCGCGGCATACCATGATGAGGCCGCAACCGCGACCCCGGACGCCCCCACGCCAGACCCACTTGCTATAGGTGTTCGCGCTGATCAGCAACCCATCCTTTGGAGGTGCCCGTCCCGAGGGTCGGCATCCTCAACTCTGCGCGAGGCGCCGCGCCGCGGCTTGTCGGGCGGCCGCTTTCACGCCATTGTCAGCCTGCCCCCGCTGGGGAGCCGCCAACCACGCCGAGGCCGTTACCGTGCCCTCCCGCGCTTTGCTGATCGATGCCGGCTGGCGGGTGGCGGTGCTGGGCGGCGGGGTTGCGGCGGCAGGGTTGCTGTTGATGCCGCTGGCGGGGTTTGGCTGGCGGGCACCGGCGGGGGCGCTGGCGGGTTACGGGCTGATCGCCGCGCTGGTACTGTTCGGCCTCGCCGGACATGCGCCGCATCGCCGTTTCGGCCTTGCCAATGCCGTAACCTTGACCCGGGCCGCGGGAATGGCGCTGCTCATCGGCATTCTGGCCGAGGGGGTGGCGCTCGCTCCCGCCGCGCGCTGGCTCATCGCGATGGGCGGCACGGCAGCGCTTCTTCTCGATGGCGTCGATGGCTGGGCGGCGCGGAAAACCGGGCTTTCGAGCTCCTTCGGAGCGCGCTTCGACATGGAGGTCGACGCACTTTTCGTGCTCGTGCTCTCGGCGCTGGTCTGGCGTGCGGGGCAGGCGGGAGGCTGGGTGCTGACGGCCGGGTTGATGCGTTATATCTTCGTCCTGGCGGGGCAGTTGTGGCCGGCGCTGGCCGCACCGTTGCCGCCGAGCTTCCGCCGCAAGGCGATCTGCGTTATCGAGATCGCCGTGCTGCTGGCAGCGTTGGCGCCGCTGCTCGGGCCGGAGGCGGCGGCGCGCTTGTGTCTGGCCGGGCTCGCTTTGCTGGGTTATTCCTTTTTGGCCGACGTGGTTGGGCTTGCCGCCGCGGCCCGGCGCCGAGCGCCGGCAGTGACTACATAAGGGGTTGGAGCACGTCTTGCTGAACGCCAAGCCTGCCAGCCTGCCCGCGACCCTGGAGCAGCGCGCCCTGCGCCAGGTTGACCGCGCCATCACCGATCTGCGTCGCGGCGGCATGGTGCTGCTGCGCGAGGGTGGCGCGGCGCTAATCGCCCAGGCCGCGGAAGCGGTCACGGCGGAGAGTCTCGTGCGCCTCAGGGGGCTGGCGGGCGGTGCGCTGTCGCTGGCGCTGACGCGCCGCCGCGCCGCCGCGCTGGGCCTGGCCGAGCCGCCGAGCGGAAAGGGGGGTGCGGTGCTGCTGCTCCTCGCCGAAGACGCGGCGGCGGAGGAGCTGCGCGACCTCGCCGATCCCGGAGCGGAGACAGCGGAGCCGCTGCCGCTGGCGCCGGTGACAGAAGCGACCGGCGCTGCCGATGCCGCGATCGAGCTGGTGAAGCTGGCGCGGCTGCTGCCGGCGATGGTGGTCGCGCCATTGCCGCCCCGCGCCGTGCCGACGCTCGCGGAGCGCGAAGGATTGCTGCTGCTCGAGGCGGCACAGGTCACCGGCTACCAGGCCATTGCGGCGCGCTCACTGCAGCCGGTGAGCGAGGCGCGAGTGCCGCTCGCCGATGCGGAAAACACGCGCATCATCGCCTTTCGACCAAGCGACGGCGGCATCGAGCATCTCGCCATTCTGATCGGCGATCCCGATCCCGAAACGTCGGTGCTGCTGCGGCTCCACTCCGAATGCTTCACCGGCGATCTCTTGGGCAGCCTGCGTTGCGATTGCGGCGACCAGTTGCGCGGCGCAATTGCAGAGATCGCGCGCGCTGGCAGCGGCGTGCTGCTCTATCTCGCGCAGGAAGGGCGCGGTATCGGCCTCGTCAACAAGCTCCGCGCCTATCGGCTGCAGGATGCCGGGCTCGACACGGTCGACGCCAACGAGCAACTGGGCTTCGATGCCGATGAGCGCGTCTATCTGCCGGCGGCGGAGATGCTGCGGCAATTGGGCTTCGCCCGGGTACGCCTCCTCACCAACAATCCCGAGAAGGTGGCGGCGCTCACCCGCTGCGGCATCGATGTCGTCGAGCGCGTGCCGCATATCTTCCCGGCCAACGGCCATAATGAGCGCTACCTCCGCACCAAGGCGACGCGCAGCGGCCATTGGCTTTAGGAGCCGGTGCGGCGGGCGTTCTTGCCGAGGGTGGCTTCGGGGCACCCGGCAGTTGTTGCCGCAGGGTTCTGCGCGGCGGCTCCTAACTCTCTGATCTGACGTCATATTTCAGCTGGCATCGGGTTTGCTTAACAGACCCTGCATGCTGCCTCCGACCGCCTCTGATGGCACCACCTTCTATTCCTACGCGCCCGATCCGGGCGGCGCCGGGCCCGCGGCTGCGGACAGCCATGCCTGGAAGAACGGCTCGTTCAGCTTTCACGACGTGCTCGACACGCTGAACCCGCTTCAGCACCTTCCCGTCATCAGCACCCTTTATCGCTGGGTCACCGGCGACGAGCCCGGCAATGTCGCAAGCATCGTCGGCGACACGCTTTATGGCGGGCCGATCGGCCTCGCCGCCGGCTTGTTCACCGCCGCCTTCAAGGCAGAGACCGGCAAGGAACCCGGCGAGATGGTGGCCAGCGCGATCACCGGCGAGGATGACGGGCAGCTCTTGTCTGGCACCGCCACGGCGCAAGCGGGCGCCGCGCCCGCTCCCGCCGCAACCACACCGGCGCCCGCTGCGACCGCGACGGCAGCCGCGACCTCTCCGGCCGCTACGGCCAATGCGACGTCAACAACGGCAGCCGCGACGGCGGCGCAGGTGCCGGTGATATCGGCGGCGCAACCGATCGTGGTCAGCGCCGCGGCGCCACATCCCTTCCTGCCGCTGTTTCGCTCGCCGCCGCCGGTCGCGGCGGCGGCAGAATCATCGAGCGCGACCGGCTCCTCCGAGCAAGCTTTCCTCGCGCAGAGCGCCACCTATCGGCGTAGCATCTATGGCCAGCCGCATAGCGCGCCCATCCCACTGCAGCTCACCGGTCCGCAGCAAAGCTTCGCCGTACCGCGCCGGCCTCCCGCCGCGCTGCCGGCGCCAACTTCAGCCAATGCCACGCTGCCGCCGAACGTGCCGATCGACATCCCGCAACGCATGATGGATGCGCTCGACAAATACGCGCGCATGAAGCAGCAGCAAGAGCAGCAGCAGCGCGGACAGCAGGTGGATGTGGCGCCGTAGGGCGAGTTGTCAGTTCTCAGTTGTTAGTCTCTCCAGCCGACAACTGATAACTGACAACTTCCCACTACTGACGACTTCCGAAAATCGCCGTCCCGACGCGCACATGCGTGGCGCCGAAGCGGATCGCGGTCTCGTAGTCGCTGCTCATGCCCATGCTAAGCTGTGCGAGCCTGTTGCGCCGCGCGATCTCGCGCAGCAGCGCGAAATGCAGCGCCGGCTCTTCCGCCGCCGGCGGTACGCACATCAGCCCGTCGATCGCCAAGCCGCTGCGGCGGCATTCGGCGATGAATGCGTCAGCGTTTTCCGGCGCCACGCCGGCCTTTTGCGGCTCCGCACCGGTATTGAGCTCGATGAAGAGCCGCGGCCGCTTCTGTTGGCGCGCCATTTCGCGCACCAACGCCTCGGCGAGCCTCGGCCGGTCGAGCGTCTCGATGACGTCGAAGAGCGCCACCGCCTCCTTGACCTTGTTGGTCTGTAACGGTCCGATGAGATGGAGCTCGAGCCCGGCATGCAGCGCCCGGAGCGCGGGGTATTTCCCTTGGGCCTCTTGCACGCGGTTCTCACCGAAACAGCGCTGGCCCGCGGCGATCGCCGCGGCGATGGCGGCGGCGTCATGGGTCTTGCTCACCGCCACCAGGGTCACCGAAGCGGGGTCGCGCCCGGCGGCATGGGCCGCGACGGCGATGCGCGCCTTCACTTCGGCGAGATTGGCGGCGATGTCGGTCAAGCCCGGAAGCCCCTGGCGAGCGGCCGTCGATTGCGATCGGCAGAGCGCTGATAGCCGAGGGTTGCCGGGTTTGAAAGCCCCGATCGGTTGGATTTCGCAGAATGAAGGTGTAGGATCAGGT
>JASHUO010000721.1 GCA_030039975.1 Alphaproteobacteria bacterium | reverse complement strand
CGAAGATATGGCTTGTGCTCGCCCGATGGGAAGGCTGGTAGCGCCGTGTAGTGGCGGACCTGTGCAACCCATCTCTCGAAGGGCGCGCCGCGCAGATAGTCTCGGATGTCGTTCAAGGAGGGACGCTCGGGCTGCAGCCGTTCGCGCTCGAGAATAGGATCGGCGTGATCGAGGTAGTCGACACGATCAAGCGATGGAAAACGACCCGCGCGAAACCAGCGGTCCGCCCAGAAGATGGATAGCTTTGCCGCAAGCTCGCGCGACGCTCCTGCCGCCAATTCCCGCATGCGCTCCAATTCTTCCGGCGCCAGCGGATCGGCGGCAATCACGGCCACGTCGATATCGCTGTACCGCGCGCTGAAGCCGCGATGAGCGAGGCTGCCCATACGGTAGACGCCAAGCAAGCGCTCTCCGAAGTCGTTCCACCAAAGCTCGGCCACCCGTCGGGTGAAGGCGCCGGCCTCGGCGAACGCGAGCTCATTCGACGGGTATTCCATGTCCACCGGGTATCGTAGCGAGTCGACGGCGTCGAGCGAAATTCGACCCGCCTATCGCGATCAGCCTTTCATCGCCGGCGTCACGCTCGTCTTACGACGTTCGGCGCCGCCGATGACACAGGCGATGCGATCGCCGCCACCTCGAGTTCCTCGACGCTGCGCCCCATTGTCTCGGGGGCAAGGAGCGTTGCAATGGCGCATGTGATCAGCGCCGTCACGGCCAGGGATGTCATCGTCAGCGCCATGCCCGCCGAAGCGATGAGGATCGGGAAGATCATCGTCCAGATCACGCCGCCGATCAGCCTGCCACCAATGCTCTCGACGGTCGATTGGCCGGTGGCGCGGATCGGGGTCGGGTACTGCTCCGCGTACCACATCTTATAGGATGGGGCGGAACCCGACGCCGCGAAGAGAAAGACGCACGCCCACGCCAGCATCAGCATCGGCTCGCTGGTCTGCCCGAACTCATAGGCGCCGATGACAGCCGGGATGGTGTAGGCGACATAAATCCGCTTCCGTCCGAATACTTCCGAGAGAATGCCGTTCAGGATCTTTCCGGGAATCTGCACCGCCGAGACCACCAGCGTGAACAGGAACGCGTTCGTCATGCCGATATGGCGCTCGAGGAACAGCGACGGGATGTAATTGACGCCAACGTAGAACATCGAGAACGTGCCGAAGGCGCCGAGGATCATGGCGATGGTACGTAGCAGGTAAGGCGGCCGCCATACCGCCTTGAGCGCCGCGAAGCTCGCGGCGGGACGTGGCGCCGATATGGCGGCGGCGATCTCCGGCCCGATTTCAACCGGCGGCAATTTCCGCCCGAGCATCGCTTCGATCCGGCTCTCGAGCGCGGTAACGATCGCCTCGGCCTCGCCCTGCCGCCCGACCCGGCTGAGCCAACGCGGCGACTCCGGCAGATAGCGCCAGATGACGAGGACATAGAGCATCGGTGTGCCAGCGATGAACAGGAAGATCCGCCAGGAGACATCGGCGCTGAAGTGCGGCACGACCAGCAGGCCCAGCACCGGCGGCAGCAGGTAGCCGATGCCGAGCGCGGTCTCGAGCAATCCCGCAAAAGCGGCGCGGGTCGTCGAAGAGACGAATTCGGAGACGATCGCATAGGGCATGATGAAGACCGGCGCCATGCCGAGCCCGGCCAGGCCCCGCAGCAGCACCAAGACGACGTAATTCGGGCTGAGCGCCGCCAGCATCGTCGCAGCGGTGAACCACAGCAGACCGCCCATCAGCAGCCGCTTGCGGCCCAGCCTGTCGGCGAGAAAGCCCGTCGGCACCATGCCGATCGCGATCCCCAAAGCGGAGGACGCGGCGAGGACGCCGACTTTGCCCGGCGAGAGATGCATCAATTGCTTGACGGGCGGCAGAATGATCGCGAGCGAGCCGATGTCGAGCGCCTCGACGATCATCGCGCCAGCGGCGACGATGACGATCATCCAGGTATAGGGCGTCGTTGGAATGCGCTGTAGCCTTGCGGCTAGGTGTGCAGACGCATGCCTCCCGTCTTCCATGTTGTTCCTCCCCGGTTCATGTTCGTTTTTGCTTTATGCATTACCGCCCTCGGTTGGGTGGCGGCAGGTGACACGGATCATCGTCCGGCCCTCGCCGTCCGCGGTCGCGCGGCAAAGTGCTGTGCGGCCACCGTGCATCGTTCGACCGCGGCGCGATCGATCGCCGGGACGTATCCTGCCGGAAGACCGATCGCTCCGCCGGCAAAGGGAAGCGGCGGGTTCGCCAGCGGGATGGCGAGCTTCAGGAACCCGTTCATCTCGCCGGCATTGCGAATGGTCTGTCGGGCAACGCAGGCCTCGAGCCAACAGGCGATCTCGGTCGCAGTCCCGTCGCCCAGCACCGGCTCCATGCCGCGCTGGCGGATGCGATGCAGCCCCTCGATGAGGGCCGTCACCCCGCCCAGCTTCTTGAGCTTCAGCTTGACGTAGCGGACTCCGGGCAGGCCGGCGGCGCGCTCGATGTCAGCGAGGCCGTAGATGGATTCGTCGAGCATGACGGGCACGGTCGAGACCTTGGCGACCGCCGCGTTGGCCGCCCAGTCCTCCTTGCTGCAGGGCTGCTCGAACAGCTCGATGCCGTCGGGCTGCAGCGCTGCGGCGAAGCTGCAGGCCTCCTCCACGCCGAACGCCTGATTGGCGTCGAGGCGGATCGTGGCTCGACCCGCCACCGCCTTTTGGATCGCCGCCACCCGCTTGCGATCCGCCGCCGCATCAAAGCCAACCTTGACCTTCAGCGTCGCGAAGCCCTGCGCCAAGGTTTCGTCGATCTCCTCGCCCAGCCGCTCGATATCCATGGTGTGAACCGGGGCCAACAGCGGAACCGACGCCGGCTCGCGCAATGACAGGGCCGGATGCCCGGCGAGCGTCTCGACGGCGCTCATCATGACCGAGGCGGCATGCGGATCGGCGGCGACGGTCGGCGCGATCACGTCAGCGGCGGCGGCGAAGTCGAGGCCGAGCAGTCGCGGCGCCATGGCAAGGCCGTAATTCCAGCCGGATTCCGGTGTCTCGTGGCCATAGCCCCGGTGGATCTCGGCCTCGCCCCAGCCGACACGCCCGTCGGCGTCGCAGATCTCCGCCACGATCGGCTCGAAATGCGTGAAGGTCCGAAGTGACACCTTGTAGGGCACGGTGAGCGGCACCCGGAGGCGCCGCATCGTGATCTCGGCGATGCGCGACATTGGCGGCGCGCCCTAGAACGGCGTGTCGCCGCAGATCTGGATCCGGTGCATCACCCGTTGGAGACTGTCATCGAACGCATCGCGCCGGTGCATCACGCAGCGATTGTCCCAGACCACGAGGTCACCCTTGCGCCACACCTGCGTCCAAGAGAAGCGCGGCTCGGACGCGTGCTCCCACAGCCGATCCAGCAAGGCTTCGCTGTCCTCGAGCGCGAGCCCCGGGATATAGGCGTTGCGCCGGCGCCCGAGGAACAGGCATTGCCGCCCGGTGACGGGATGGGTGCGCACGATCGGATGCTTGGCGCCGACGGTCTGCGTCGGATCGGTGCTCTCGGCGAAACCGCGCCGCAACTCGCCGACGCTGTTGCGGCTGGCATCGTGAATGCAGGAAAGCCCGGCGATGCGCTGCTTTACCTCGGCGTCCAAGGTCTCGTAGGCGAGATACATGTTGCAGAACGAGGTGTCGCCGCCACTCGGGGGCACTTCGATGCCATAGAGCGCGCTCGCCGCCGGCGGCTGCGGATTGTAGGACATATCGGTATGCCAGCGTGATTCGTAGTTGCCAAGGCCGCCGATCGCCTTGCCGTCGATCTTCACGTTGGAGATGACGGTGACGTATTCACGCGCCTCCGGGGCAATCGAGAGCCGCGGATCGTCGGTCATGGCGACGTTCGCGGCCTTGATCGGCACGCGATCAAGCTCGCCCAGGTGGCGGCCGAAGCGCATGAGATCCACGTCGGTCAGCGACTGATCGCGAAACCGCAGCACGAGGTACGCCGCCCAGGCCCGCTCGATCTCGCCAAAGCTCGTCTCGTCGAGCTGGGCCAGATCGACGCCTTCGATATCAGCGCCGAGCGCGGCGTCGGTCGGGCGGAGGTGTAGGCGTGCTTTGGTCATCGCAGGCATTGCGGGTGCTCCCGTGGCAGGTCCGACGAACGAAGCGCTGCTCGGGGATGATAGGCGGTTGCGGGGAAGTGAGACCTAGATTTTTTCTAAATCCAGGCTAAGAATATTTTGGCCTGCCGCGCATCGCGGCGGAGTTTGGCTGCAGGAGCATGGCCATGAGCCGCGGGCTCCCTCCCCTCAATGCCTGCCGTGCCTTCGAGGCGGCGGCACGCCTGCACAGCTTTTCCCGCGCGGCGGAGGAGCTGAACGTCACCGCCACCGCGGTCAGTCATCAGGTGAAGGTGCTGGAGGCCTGGTTCGGGCTACGGCTTTTCCGCCGCCGGCACAACAGCGTGACGCTGACAGAGTCGGGCGCATCGCTCGTTCCATTCCTCAGCGGCGCGCTCGAGCAGGTTCTGCTCGGCGTCGATCACGCCACCCAATCGGCACGAGGCTCTTTACTGACGATCAGCGCGCAGCCGCACTTCGCGCTCAAATGGCT
>JASHUO010000069.1 GCA_030039975.1 Alphaproteobacteria bacterium | reverse complement strand
CCTCCACAGGCGCTCAAACTCACACCGCGCCTGAAGCGCGGCAGGAGTCATCAGCCGTGATGGCGGTTATGGGGAACTCCATCCCCTGGAGCTCGAACAGCGGGCTCCGGATGCGAGATCGAAGCTTACACCGCTGGCATCGCGGGGCAAGCACGAACTCTTTGAGACGCGCCGGAGCAGGACGTAGGGCACGGTTTTGAAGATCACTGACGCAGCCGTTGATCGGCGTACCTCTGGAGACTATGGTGTGATCGCCAAGGGGATGGGGTCCCCCAAAACCGCCTCGAGAGGCTGATGACTCCTACCGACGAGAGACGGTAGGAGTGCGCTCAGCATGCCGCCCGCTCTTCGTCTGCTTATCAACGGTCGAGCAGGGGTGATCGATGTCGGTTCGGCGGCAGTACCAAAATCGGCAAGTATCCCGCAACGCGGATGGGGCGCGATCGCGGCCGCGTGGGCGCCTTTCGGATACGCAAATGGATCGCCGGATAACAGCGGTCTCGGCCATCGAGACGCTCGATTCACGCGGCAATCCGACTGTTCGCGTAAGCGTAAGGCTCGACTGCGGCGTTGTCTCGTCAGCGTCGGTTCCGTCCGGTGCATCGACCGGCGCGCACGAAGCGGTCGAACTCCGTGACGGTGACGCGCGCCGCTATGGCGGCAAGGGCGTGCGGAAGGCGGTAGATAACGTAAACACCGTCATCGCGCGAGCGATTGTTGGTCACGATGTAGAGCGGCAGGTGGAGCTCGATCGCCTGTTGGTCGAGCTGGACGGCACGCCCGACAAATCCCGGCTTGGCGCCAATGCGATGCTAGGCGTGTCGATGGCCGTCGCGCGTGCTGCCGCGGAGGCAGCCGGAATGCCGCTCTATTGGTATCTCGGCGGCGCCACGGCTAGACGCCTGCCGATGCCGATGATGAACGTTCTGAACGGAGGAAAGCATGCAGATAGCGGCCTGGCTTTTCAGGAGTTCATGATCGTTCCCGTCGGCGCCCCTCGTTTCTCGGAAGCGCTTCGCTATGGGGTGGAGACATTCCGTGCGATCGGCGCCGCTTTGCGGGCGCGCGGCGAGTCCATTGCCGTCGGCGACGAGGGCGGGTTCGCGCCCCATCTACCTGGTAACGAGGCGGCTTGCGCACTCATCGTCGAGGCCATCGAAGCAGCAGGTTTCGTCCCCGGACGGGACATCGCCCTGGCGCTCGATCCCGCGGCGACGTCTTTCCAGGACGAGGGGGCATACCTTCCCGACCGCGCTGAAGGCCCGCGCAAGAACAGCGACGAGATGATCGAAATCTATAGAGACTGGATAATGAAGTATCCGATCGTCTCCATCGAGGACGGGCTTGCTGAGGATGATTGGACTGGGTTCAGCCGAATGACGTCGCTGCTCGGCGATCGCATTCAGATCGTCGGCGATGACATCTATGTCACCAACACCGAGTTCATTCGACGAGGCATAGTCGAGCGGTGCAGTAATGCTGCACTCATCAAGCTCAATCAGATCGGCACGGTGACCGAGACGATCGAAGCGATAGACATGTGCCGCCGCGCGGGATGGCGATATGTGACATCGCACCGCTCTGGCGAGACAGAGGACACTTTTCTTGCCGACTTCACGGTTGCCATGGGCGGTGGCCAGATCAAGGCAGGCTCACTCTGTCGCGGCGAGCGGATAGCCAAATACAACCGCCTCCTTGAAATCGAGCGGGAACTCGGCGCTGAGGCATTGTTCGACAATCCGTTGGACTGACACCCCTTGGCGCTGGTTCAACATCCTTCCGACGGGCGGTGGCGCCGCTGGCGTAGCTTCTGGACGGATCTCCGCGGGAAGCGAGGAGCCTTCGCCGCACGCCTCTCTCGAACGGCGCCGATGTGGATGACGCCGTGCGACGCGGCGCTGGACGTCGCGTCGCACTGACGATGATGATTGGCGACCAAAGCACCGCCCGCGCAAGCGGAGCCCGTCGGACCGCCTTCCGGTTCGTCTTGCTCATCGGGGTCCTGAGCTTCTTCGCGGATTTTACTTACGAGGGGTCGCGGAGCATCATCGGGCCCTATCTCGGGTCGCTCCAGGCGACGGCAACCATCGTGGCGTTCGTCACCGGGTTCGGCGAGCTGCTCGGATACAGTCTTCGTCTGATTTCCGGACGGTTGGCCGATTGGACCGGCAAATATTGGCCGATCACGATTTTTGGCTATGTCGTACAAATGAGCGCGGTCCCGGCTCTGGCGCTCACCGGAAGCTGGCCTGCCGCCGCGGTGCTGATCGTTCTCGAGCGGGTCGGAAAGGCGATCCGCAATCCGCCGCGCGACGTGATGCTGTCGCATGCCGGGAAGCAGGTCGGCGGCTATGGCTGGGTCTTCGGGCTCCATGAAGCGCTTGACCAGTTCGGCGCGATGTTCGGTCCGTTGGTCATCGCTGCCGTGCTCTCGCGTCAAGGCAGCTACCACGAAGCCTTTGCCGTGTTGCTGCTGCCGGCAACGATCAATATAGTTTTTTTGCTGCTGGCGCGCTTCCTCTATCCGCGCCCGCAGGAAATGGAAGCAGTCCCACCGAATATAAGCGTCGCGGGTCTGCCGCGGATCTACTGGAACTATTTGGCCGGCGCTGTGCTGGTCGCCGCGGGTTTCGCCGATTACCCCGTGATCGCCTATCATTTCGGGTATACGAATGCCGTTCCGGGCCAATGGATCGCGATTTTCTATGCGGTTGCAATGGCCGTGAGCGGTAGCGGCTCTCTGCTTTTTGGCCGACTTTTCGATCGCTTCGGCTACGCGGTGCTCGTTGTGCTGACACTGATCTCTGCCCTGTTCGCTCCTCTGGTGTTCCTTGGCGGGTTCTGGGTTGCCCTGCTCGGTGCTGCGATCTGGGGGCTAGGGATCGGCGTTCATGAGTCGATTATTCCCGCGGCGGTCGCGCCGATGGTGCCTCCGCAACGGCGGGCTTCCGCCTTCGGGCTGTTTACTGCTGGCTATGGTGTGTTTTGGTTTCTTGGCAGCGTAGCGATCGGCGTTCTCTACGACATCTCACTGCCGGCCACGGTCGCGTTCTGCGTTGCTGCCGAGCTGGCGGCGGTGCCAATCTTCATCTGGGTCGGGCGGCAGCATCAGTCCGGGCCTCGCTTTTGAGCCGCCAGTGCTTCTGCGGTGGCGCATGGTTTGCGCCGTTCGGTCTCACGTCACTCCTGCCTTGTGCCTCGCCCATTCGGCCAGGGCGTGGTCATTGATCACCTCCGCGGCCTGTGCCGCGCGTAGGAAATACGCCGCAGAGCCATGGCGGTTGCCGAGTTGCATCCAAACCTCGGGAAGGCGTAAGGCGTCGACGGCCGGCTCCTCGTCGAGCCGAAGCTCCCCTGCATCAATCGAGTTATCTCGCGGCCCCGCCGCGCACCGGCGCCGGCAGTCTGCGAGACGAGCGGCGATTTGCTCGCGCTGCCAAGTACCGACGACAGTGAGGGCCAGAGCATAGAACTCCGCCGCGAGGCGCCAGTCGTAATTATGAGCCATGGTGT
>JASHUO010000720.1 GCA_030039975.1 Alphaproteobacteria bacterium | reverse complement strand
GCTCGATCAAATCCGGCGCGGCGTCCTCGATCCCGGCGCCGCGCCGAAGGCGAAGGAATAATCATGAAGCTGGCAACGCTGAAGCAAGGCGGGCGTGACGGCACGCTGGTGGTGGTAAGCCGCGACCTGGCGCTGTGCGCAACGGCACCGCGGGCGGCGCCAACGCTGCAGGCGGCGTTGGACGACTGGCCTGCCTCTGAGCACGAGCTGCGCGAGATCTACCGCTTGCTCAATTTCCGCCAGCTCGACCGCGCGCAGCCCTTCGAGCCCGCCGCCGCGGCATCGCCTCTGCCGCGCGCCTATCAATGGGCCGACGGCTCGGCTTATCTCCATCATGCCGAGCTCGTGCGCAAAGCGCGCAAGGCGGAGATGCCGCAAAGCCTCTACAGTGATCCGCTGATGTATCAGGGCGGCTCGGACAATTTCATCGGTCCGGCCGACGACATTCTCGCCGCCGACGAGGCCTGGGGCATCGATTTCGAAGCCGAGATCGCGGTCATTACCGACGATGTGCCGATGGGGGTCGCGCCCGACGCGGCGGGCAAGCACATCAGGCTCGTCATGCTGGCGAACGATGTCAGCCTGCGCAACCTCATTCCCGGCGAGCTCGCCAAAGGCTTCGGCTTTTTTCAGAGCAAGCCCGCGACCGCCTTCTCGCCCGTGGCGGTGACGCCGGACGAGCTCGGCGAGGCCTGGGATGGTGGCACCGTGCATCTGCCGCTTGTCTGCCACGTCAACGGCCGCGAATTCGGCCGCCCCGATGCGGGCCGCGACATGAACTTCGATTTTCCGGCGCTCGTCGTCCATGCCGCGCGGACGCGCGCGCTCGCCGCCGGCAGCATTGTCGGCTCGGGCACCGTGTCGAACCGCAATCCCGAGATCGTCGGCTCCTGCTGCATCGCCGAACGGCGCATGATCGAGACAATCGCGGAAGGGACGCCCAAGACCCCCTTCTTGCGCTTCGGCGACCGCGTCCGCATCGAGATGTTCGATGCACAGGGCCGCTCCATCTTCGGCGCGATCGATCAGCAGGTGGCGCCGTATCGGGGCCCGCCGGCTTAACGCGCGACCTTGCCACGGGCACAATCGGCAGCGCGCGTTGTTTGCACGGCATGCACCGGCCCATTGTTGTCACTGTGGAGCATCACTCGACCAAGGAAGAGGTGCTGCACAAGCTCAGGAGCCGCTTCGCGGAGATCCGGACCCAAATCGCGCCCTTCGTGTCGTCGGTCACGGAGGAATGGACGGAGAGCGGAGTCACGGTGCGGGTCGTTGCCCTGGCACAACCGATCATCAACTACATCGAGGCGGACGACCAGGTCGTTCGGATCGAGGTTCGGCTGCCGGGATTGCTCGGCATATTCGGAGGGCTGATTGCGCGACGCCTCAGGAGCGGGGCGACGCTTTTTCTGGAGCCACCCCGATCGTGAGCGAGCCGATTTCGCGAAGCGAGCGAATGGAATAATATATCGCTCTCAGGTCTGGAGGTCGCCATGCCCGCTGCCTTCCACCTCGTCGCGACATTGCTGCTGGCTCATGCGCCGGCAGTCGACGCCGCAGATCAGCCGCCATCCTTCCTCGATCCGCAGTCCCAGCAGGATTGGAACCACGCGCAGGAGCTCGCGCGCCATGGCATCGACGACCTGCTGCGGTCGTTCGAGCTCTTCAAGGACAGCCTTCCGATGTACGGGGCGCCGTACATCGATCAGAACGGCAATATCGTCATTCCGCGCCAACCTCGGATGACGCCGCCGGCGGGGGCACCTGTGCCGGAACGGCAGTCGGATCACACCTGATACTTCTCGACGAACAAGAGGCCGATCGCGTCGGTTCGTTGGAGATTGCAGCTGCGCCCTTCTCAGTCGAGCGTTTCGGCTATGGCGCGTGCCGTGACCCGGGGCCGCGCTTGACGACGCGCAGCTTCCGGCGACACTCTGCCCGGTAGACCTGAGGTCCCGCCATGAAGCTCTACGGTTACTTCCGCTCTTCCGCCGCTTTCCGCGTGCGCATCGCGCTCAATTTGAAGGGGCTCGCCTTCGACCAGTTGCCGATCCATCTGCGCAAGAACGAGCAGCAGAAGAGCGACTACCTCGCGCTTCAGCCGCAGGGCCTGGTGCCGGTGCTCGAAGAGGATGGCGAGGTCTTCATCCAATCGCTCGCCATCATCGAGTATCTCGACGAGACCCATCCGATGCCGCCGCTGCTGCCCGGCCATCCCGCCGGCCGCGCGCGCGTGCGCGCGCTGGCGCAAGCGATCGCCTGCGACATCCATCCGATCGACAATCTGCGCGTGCTCCGCTACCTGGCGCGGCCGCTGGGCCATGACGAGAAGGCGGTCGAGGCCTGGTTCAATCATTGGATCAAGCTCGGCTTCGACGGGATCGAGCGCATCCTCGCCGAGGACGACCAGGCGGGGACGTTCTGTCACGGTGATGCGCCGGGGCTTGCTGACATCTGCCTCGTGCCGCAGGTTTACAATTCCAAGCGCTATCCGAGCTTCGACATGACGCCCTATCCCACGATCGCCCGCATTTTCGACGCGTGCATGGCGCTCGATGCCTTCGAGCGCGCGCGGCCCGAGCGGCAGCCGGACGCGGAATAGCGCCCGAGGTGCGGCTCTTCCTTCGCCTGTCGTTCGCGCTCATCCTGGCGCTGGTGCCGCTGGCCGCGGGCGCCGCGGAGATCGCCGGCCCAACGCTCGACGCGGCGGCGTTGCGCGCCGCGCGGCACGCGGCGCCGGGACCGCAGCTTTACCTTGCGTTCGATCTTCGGCGCGGCGACGCGCCGCCCGGGCCGCTCGTCGTCATCCTTGGCACCGATTATGTCGATATCATCGAGGGCGGGCGCGAGACACTCTACGATTTTCGTCTGCGGCGGCGGTTGCAGATCGACCGCGCCGCCAGCGTCTTCGCGAATTTCTCGCTCTATGGCGACGTTGCGTTCCGGCGCTTCGAGCTCGGCAAGCGCCGCGCGATGGCGTCGATGTTCGGCGATTCCGCCGCGGCGGATGATCTGCCGCTGCCGCTCCGGCCGTTCTGGATCGAAAGCGATGTCGGCTTCAGCCTCGGCGGCAAGAACGAGCCGGCGATCGAGCAGCAGAAGCTGCCCGACGGCGCGATCAGCTTCCGCGTCGCGAAGCAGGAGGTGGCGCTCTTCGCGCCAGCGAGCGAAGCGGTGCCGGCGGAGCTCGACAAGAGCTTTGCTCATTTCCTGCGCCTCTATCTGCCGATCCATCCGCAGATCCTCTCGGTCATCGCTCTCGATGGCCGACTACCGCAGCGCCTCGTCTATGTCAGCGATGCCGGCGGGACACGCCATCCCGTCGGACTCGTCCTGCGCCGCGCCCTCCATCGTCAGGCCGACTATCCGCTTCCCGCCAATTTCGAGCCGCGGCCGCTCGCCGGCCAGGCGCAGGATGAGGAGGCGCTGCCGCTGCGCGGCCTCTTGCCGCTCATGCTTCAGGCGGTGGCGGGCAAAGCGAACGGCGGACCGCGCTCGCTCGCCGATTATCGCCGCGAGGCGGACCGGGCGTTGCGCGGGGGGCACGCCTTTGCCGCGGAGCTGACGCTCGCCGAGGCGGTGATGCAATACGGCACCGATGCCGTCGATTGCAGCATCGGTCCGGATGATGTTCCCTGTCACGCTCCCGCGGAGCTCGGTCGGCGCTTTGCCGCGGATCCGCGCGCGGCGAAGCTCTATGAGGCGCAGACGGCCGAGCCCAAGGATCCGCAGGCGGCGGTCCAGCTCTGGGAGTCGATCAAACGCGACGACGTGCCGAACGGCTATGTCATCGATGCTTTCCTCGCCAGCCGGCTCAGCGCCTCAGGTCATCGCGACGACGCGATGGGCGCCATCGCGCGCGCGCTGCGGGGCAACCCCTATCTCACCGGCGTCTACAAGGAGCTTGGCGACCATTACCTGCGCGCCTCGCGCAGCGACCTCGCCTGGATCTGCTACGATCTCGGCCGCGCCTTGCCAGGCCGCGATCCGCATGATCCGCTCGCTTCCGTCGACGACCTCGAAACGCAGCTCGCCGAGGACTATCCCGAATTCTTTTGAGCCGGGCGCGCGCGGCATCCGGTAGACATCGAGCGCTCCGCCAGTCGTTTCCGAGCCGCGCCAATCGCGGCTATCGCGCCGCTACAGGCGGCCGGCTAAGTTGGAACAACGATGGAAGCTGGAGGGGAGGGGGGCTTGGTTGCCAAGTTCGATGTCGAATTCGATGTTGTGGTGGCGGGTGGCGGCTCGGCGGGGTGCGTGCTGGCGACGCGGTTGACGGAAAATCCGGCGGTCACCTTGTGCCTCATCGAGGCGGGCGGGCGCGACCGCAATCCGTGGATCCATGTTCCCCTGGGATTCGGCAAGCTGGTCCCAAATCCCAAGATCAATTGGGGCTACGAGACGGAGCCCGAGCCGCGTCTCAACGGTCGGCGCCTGAGCTGGCCGCGCGGCAAGGTGCTCGGCGGTTCCGGCTCGATCAATGGCCTCGTCTTCCTGCGCGGCGCTGCGAGCGACTACGACGGGTGGGAGGCCCTGGGCGCCAAGGGATGGGGCTACAAGGACGTGCTGCCCTATTTCAAGCGCATGGAGCACAACGTCGGCGGCGCCGACGCCTATCGCGGCCAAGGCGGCCCGATGACGATTTCCGATATCAAGAAGCCGTCGGCGACGTCGAGGGCGTTCGTGGAGGCGTGCACAAGGCTGCAATATCCGCTCAATCCCGATTTCAATGGCGAGCGGATCGACGGCGTCGGCACGGTTCAGCTCAATGTGCGTAATGGCTGGCGCTGCTCGACGGCAGCGGGGTATCTCAAGCCCAATCTCAAGCGCAAAAATCTCACCTTGATGACGCACACCACGGTGCGGCGGATTCTGTTCGAGGGGCGGCGCGCTATCGGTGTCGAGGTCGAGCGCGGCGGCTCGATTACGCGCATCGCGGCGCGGCGCGAAGTGATCATCTCCGGCGGGGCGATCAATTCGCCGGTGCTGCTGATGAATTCGGGGGTGGGACCCGCGGCCGAGCTCACGCAGGTCGGGATCGAGGTCCACCACGATTTGCCGGGCGTGGGCAAGAACTTGCAAGACCACGTGCAGGGGCGATTCACCTTCCTCACGCGGGAGCCGGGGACGCTGAACGAGATCCTGACCTCGACCCGTCAGCAGCTGCGCATGGCGTTCGAGTGGCTGATGTCGGCCTCGGGTCAGCTGGCGGTCGGCGCGACGGAGGGCACCCTCTTTGCCAAGTCCAATCCGGCCGAGCCGGTGCCCGATCTGCAGTTCCAGGCGACCAACTTCTCAAGCGAGCATTTGACGCTGGGGTTGGACCGCTGGCCTGGCTTCGGCTTCAACTTCTGCGTCTGCCGGCCGAAGAGCCGGGGCGAGATCAAGCTTGCGGACGGTACGGGGCGTTCGAAGCCGCGGATCTTCGCCAACTATTTCAGCGACCCCGAAGACGATGACATGCGCCGGTCCGTGGCGGCGTTCCATATCGGCCGCCAGATCATTGCCACCGAGCCCTATCGCTCGCTGATCTTCTCGGAGGTGAGGCCGGGCGCGCATGTCGTCGCGGAGGACGATATCAGGAGCTTCATCCGTCAGGTCGCCGGCACGGTCTATCATCCCTGCGGTACGTGCCGGATGGGGCAGGACGACACGGCCGTGGTCGATCCCGAATTGCGGGTGCGCGGCCTCGAGGGCTTGCGCGTGGTCGACGCCTCGGTGATGCCGGCGATCCCGTCTCCCAATATCCACCCGGCCACGATCATGATCGCAGAGAAGGGATCCGACGCGATCGCGCGGTCTTTGGCGGCCTGAACGAAGGAGGGGCCGCGCCGAGAGTGGCGCGGCCCCTCCGATCGGTCGCTCGGGTCAGCTATGCCAGCGGAACTGCTGCGGCTTGCGCGCGGAGCCCTGCG
>JASHUO010000719.1 GCA_030039975.1 Alphaproteobacteria bacterium | reverse complement strand
CCATTGGCGATGGCGGTCGAGACCTCGGCGATGTTGCGCACCTGGGCCGTCAGGTTGCTCGCCATCGAGTTGACGCTGTCGGTCAGATCCTTCCAGGTGCCGGCGACGCCAGGCACGTTGGCCTGGCCGCCGAGCCTGCCATCGGTGCCGACTTCGCGCGCGACGCGCGTCACTTCCGAGGCGAAGGCGTTGAGCTGATCGACCATCGTGTTGATGGTTTCTTTCAGCTGCAGGATCTCGCCGCTGACGGTAACGGTGATCTTTTTCGAGAGATCGCCGCGCGCGATCGCGGTCGCCACCTCGGCGATGTTGCGCACCTGCGCCGTCAGATTGCCGGCCATGAAATTGACACTGTCGGTCAAATCTTTCCAAGTGCCGGCGACGCCCGGCACCGCCGCCTGGCCGCCGAGGCGCCCTTCGGTGCCGACTTCGCGGGCGACGCGCGTCACCTCGCCGGCAAAGGCGTTGAGCTGGTCCACCATGGTGTTGATGGTGTCCTTCAGCTCCAGGATCTCGCCGCGGACATCGACGGTGATCTTGCGCGAGAGATCGCCGCGCGCCACCGCCGTCGTCACCTGGGCGATGTTGCGCACCTGGTCGGTGAGGTTGCCGCACATGGCATTGACGCTGTCGGTCAGATCCTTCCAGGTGCCGGCGACGCCCGGCACCAGCGCCTGGCCGCCGAGCTTGCCTTCGGTGCCGACCTCGCGCGCGACGCGCGTCACTTCCGAGGCGAAGGAGCGCAGCTGATCCACCATGGTGTTGATGGCTTCCTTCAGCTGCAGGATCTCGCCGCGGACATCGACGGTGATCTTCTTCGACAAGTCGCCATTTGCCACCGCGATCGTCACCTCGGCGATGTTGCGCACCTGCGCGGTCAGGTTGCTCGCCATCGAGTTGACGCTTTCGGTCAGGTCCTTCCACACGCCGGTGACCTCGCGGACCTGCGCCTGGCCGCCGAGCTTGCCGTCGGTGCCGACCTCGCGGGCGACGCGCGTCACTTCCGAGGTGAACACGCTCAGCTGCTTGATCATGGTGTTGACGATGTTGGCCGCGCGCAGGAACTCGCCCTTGAGCGGCCGCCCGTCGACTTCGAGCTGCACGGTCTGCAGCAGATCGCCGCGCGCCACCGCGGCGATCGCGTGCGTCACCGCCGCCGTCGGCCACAGCAGATCGTCGATCAAGGTATTGACTGAGCTTTCCATGTCGGCCCAGGCGCCCAGCGACAGGCCGAATTTCACCCGCTTCTTGGTCTTGCCCTCGCGGCCGACGACCTGGCCGACCTCCTCGAGCTGCTGCGCCATGCGCTGATTGGCGGCGACGATCTCGTTGAAGACATCCGCCACCTTGCCGGCGATGCCGACGCGGTCGCGCGGCAGGCGCACCGAGAAATCGCCGACCCGTACCGATTGCAGCGCTTCGAGCAGCACCTGCAGATCGAGCGTTTCATCCTCGGGCTTGCGGTGCCCATTCGCCTTCAAGGAGAGTTCGCGCTTTGGTTGCTTCTGATTACGTGTGCGGGCCGAGCGCTTGAGATCGATCTGCATGTCGGCTTTGCTGGTCCGCGGCATCAGCAATCTCCAGGCGCATCTCGGGGGAAAAATCGGCCCCCGACTTTAGCTTTCTGAGCTAACACCGGATAGCCGCGCTTCCTCCCTCTTTGGGGTCGGGTTTGTGCCATGGAGTTTTGTGACGTGATCTGGTCTAGCCCAATTGGGCGAGAGGCGCGTCGCAGCGCGTCAGGAAGCGGCGCCGCTGCGCTGCAGCATCGTCCCGGCCGCGCTGGGACGCAGAACCGAGCGGCGGCGCGCCACGATTTCCGCAAGGATCGACAATGCGATCTCGCCTGGCTCGATGCCGTGGATGTCGAGCCCGGCCGGCGCTTTGAGCTGCGCCAGCCGGTCATTGCCGATGCCCTGCGCGCGCAGCTGCGCGGCGAGCGCTTCCGCTTTGCGCCGGCTGCCGACGAAAGCGACATAGCGCGCCGCGCTGTTGAGCGCGGCGGCGAGCGCTTCGCGGTCCCGCTTGCCTTGGGTCGAGACCACGACCCAATCTTCTTCCGTGACGCCGAGCGCCGCGAGATCGAAGCCCTCGATCCGCTCTGCCACCTCGACGAAACGCGCGTGATCTTCGGCAAGCGCGGCCAAGGCGATGCGATAGCCGAGGCGGGCACCGAGCCCGGCCAGCGCCTCGGCCACCGGCGAGGCGCCGGCGATGACGAGGCGCGGCGGGCGGCGCATCGGCTCGATGAAGAGGTCGAGCGTGCCGCCGCTGGGACAGAAGCTGCGATGCAGCTCGGTGCCGTCGACATCGACGCTGGCGACGACCTCGTCCTTCGGCTTGACGCGGATGAGCCGCGCTCTTCCGTCCCTCAGTACCGAAGCGGCGCCGCGCCGGGCCGCGCTCTCGACGCAGCCGCCGCCGAGGAAGCCGCGAATGGCGCCGTCGCGCAGCACCACCGCCTTCGCGCCGGCCTTGGCCGAGGTGGCGTTGGCGGTGCGCACCACGGTGACGACGCAGAACTCTTCGCCCTGCTGCCGGAGGTTCGCGATCAGCGCCATGGTTTCGTCGATTGTCTGGCTCATCGCGTCCTCCTGCTCAAACGCGCCGGAGCTCGGTTTCGAGCGCGGCGAGGCTCGCGAGCGAATGCGCCGTCGCGAAACAGTCGATATAGGGCAGGGCGGCGGCCATGGCGCGCGCCACCGGCGCATAATCGCGCCAACCGAGCAGCGGGTTAAGCCAGATCAGTCGACGCGCGCGCCGCTTGAGCGTCGCAAGCTCCGCGGCGAGCGC
>JASHUO010000718.1 GCA_030039975.1 Alphaproteobacteria bacterium | reverse complement strand
GATCGCGTCGTCCGGTGACCGCCCGCGAGGCTCAGAAAATGGGTAGCGAAGGCCCCGACGGCTTCTACATTACGACCGTTCGGTAGCGCCGAGCTATCTGGTCTTAGGCAGGCGTAACTTCTCGATTGCCGTGATGACCCGGCGCCACACGGTGGCGCCGTCCGTGATTCCGGACTCCTCGAGTTCGGAGACCATGTCGCGCGCCATCGTCACGGCGTCGTCGCCGTGAGATTTGAGCCACCGCTTGGCTAGGCGCGATATCTCTGACGCTGGCATCCCGTTAGTTTATCTCACCACGGCTGCACCGTCGCAGAAACGTAGCGCGCGCGGTCGTTTCTTGCGCTCGTGAACGGACTTGGCAACTGTCAGTTAAACTGCTGCCCATAGCATTCGCGTATCCAGTCCCTCCGACAGGGTAACAGCGCCGAGCCCCGTCCTGTCTTTCCCGATCCCAGGGCGGGGCTCACTGACTGAGACGATCAATTCCGTTTAGTCGCGAGCGACTCGAAGGCTGTTCGGGTGGTGCTGGTCGCGCAGCCTTTGTCTCAAGGAAGAAGCTGCCACGGCATGGACGAGCCCGAGACAGGTCACCGTCAACGATGCACTCGGCCGGTTCGTGCATCAGCACGATAAACGCGCAGCCGCCACCCCGCTGAAGGTCTTGCCGTCGTTAAGCGGAACGATAGGCTGGGCGCCGCGCTCAATGATGCATGTTGCGGACGCAATGGCCCTTGATGTAGTGCCCGGCCTTATTGCGATGGCCACGGACATAATGCGCGTCGTGCCCGCAATTCACTGCCGCCTCGACGATGTTGGAGCTCGCGTCGGGTTTGATGGGGGCTAGATCTGCCGCGCGGCCTGCCGCCGGAGCGAACGCCAAAGCCATCAGGAGAAAGATTCCAGCGGTGCGCATTCATGCCTCTGCGATTGGTTAGGCGAAGGACACGCTCGGAATCTACCATCGGTCCCAACGAAAGGTTGCGCTCCTCAGTGTCGCAGGTCGGCCGGCAGCGCTCCTGGCCCGGATTTCTCACACCGTCACGTGCTGCGACGGCGATCTTTGGCGCCAGGGTAGGAGTCGGGACGCGCGGCGATGCGAGCATCGTATGTCCCACGGATTGCGCTGGACGCGCTCGACGGCGGGCCGCCAGCTCGAGCGCGCCGTGATGCTGCCGCGCGCGGCGGCCCGGAGCCAGATAACCGGCAGGCGGAACGGATATCGCTAAGCCGCTGTTGCAGATAAGGGTGCAACTGCGAATAGGGATAACCATGCAGCGAAATGTCTATGGCATCGTTGCGCTTGGTCTTTTGACCGCGGCGACCGCCGCGACACCAAGCCTCGCGGAAGGCGGCCCGTCAAGGTCATCCGCGCTGGCGACGCGGCAGGCGCAGAGCGAGCTGAAGCGCGAAGGTCTTTATGACGGCACGGTGGACGGCATCGCCGGGCCCAAGACCCGGCACGGCATCATCGCCTTTCAGGAGCGTGAGGGATTGCCGCCAACCGCGCGCCTCGACGAGGCGACGCGGGATCGCATCATCATCAACGCGCTCAGCCTGGAGAGCGCGTGGAGCAAGCCCGGCCAGACCGTCGAGGTGAGCCGGTAGCGGCAGTGTTATTCCTTCGGACCGGCACGAGGCTGGCCTCTGTCGGCGGCGCGGGAGAGAGGAAGGGCAATCGCATGCGCAGGATCATCGCCTTGAACATGGACACGGCGCGCTTTGGCCGCTGGAGACTGCTGGCGGCAGTGCTGGTGCCGCTGACGCTGGGCGTGGCGGGCTGCATCAGCAGCAGCAATCCGCCGCCTCCGACGACCATTGTCATCCCGCAAGGCGCGGCGGTCGTCTGCCCGAACGGCTCTCACGCCACGTTCTACGACAACGCATATCACTGCTAAACCGACTTCGGCCCGGGAGCCCTGCCGCCTTAGAACGTCTTCAGGTAAGCGATTAGGTAGGTCTGTTCCGCGCGATCGCTGATGGAGACATGTGGCATGAGTGTGTTGGGGACCAGCTGCGCGTTGTTAGCGATCCATCTGCGAAGGTTGTCCTCGGTCCAGGTCAGTCCCGACTTTCGGAGCGCTTCCGAATAAGGAAAATCGTGCAGGCTGGCAGCCGGGCGGCCGACGATTCTGTGCAGGCTCGGCCCTATAGGGCTCGATTTCTCCGCTCCGTGGCAGGCGGCACAGTGAGTGTTGAATACTTTCTGCCCGGCTACCTGCTCCGCCAGCATGATATCGAAACCGGGCGCCACAGGCGGATACTGAGCAAAGCTCGATGTGACGGTCACGACGCCAACCGCGGTGGCGGCCAATCGAATAAGTAGACGATATGCCATAGGCCTTGCTCCATGCAGATTTCTGGTGCGGGGCATGCATGGATTTATCGCCAGAGGCCGCCATCACGGCATTGATCTGGATCATCGCGCCATGACGCGGCATTGACCATGCGTCTGTCGCAATTCGCTGCGATCAGCCTCGCCCCAGTCGTGTGCGCACGAGGTCTGTGTTGCGCCGCAAGTCGTAGACCATCTCGGCGAAGGAAACCGGCACCCGCAATCGCGCGACGCGGCCCTCCAACTGGGAAAGCTCGGCCAGCAGCGCCTCCGAACGCTGCTTGTTGTTCTCGTCCGCGAGTTTGAGCTCGAGTACTTTGAGCTCGCCATAAAGCCTATAGATGCGCTGCCGCACTCCCCAACCGTAAAGGGCAGGCAACGCTCGGAGCAGGGGATACACCACGGCCGCCAACGGGATCAGCAGTATCGCCGCTCGCTCGGCAAGCACCGCCAACCAGAGCGGCAGATAGTGCTGCAAGAACGGCATGCCGGATTTGTAGAATTGGCGCGCGTCTTCGCTGAGCGGCCAATCGATCGCTTCCGCTGCGGGAAACTCGCCTGCTTTGTGAAACAGCTCGGGTGGCGAGTGGATCTCTGTTGCTGCGGCGAGAAGTAAGTATTGAATCGCCGGCTGCAAGTCCCGGCGAACGACGAGGCTGGTTTTGGTCGCGAGCAATTCCACATCGGCCGGCGGACGATTGTTCGCCAGGTCGATCGCCCCGGCAGGCAGGATCAACTTGGATAGAAAGGGATAGATCGCGATGTAGGCGTCTGCGCGCTTCAACGATATTAAAGTGATATCGGGCGAGCCGAGCAGCTGCTGCACTGCAGGAGCATCGACGGAGGTCAAGATAATGGCGACATCGATGCTGCCTTGAGCCAGTTGCGCGGCAGCGGCTTCCGGCGACAACGACAGCAATTCGCTATTGCTGTCGTTGATTCCGTTTCGCGCCAGCAGCTGCCGCGCGAGGTCCTGCGTGCCGCCGCCGACCGGTCCGATCGAAATACGTTTGCCGCGCAGCTCGTTCAGTTGATCAGAGAACGCCAGTCGCTTGTCGCGGCCAAAGATCCATACCGGCTCGAAAGCGACGGTGCCAAGCGACACGAGATCGCGATGTGGCTCCGGCGGGACAAGACCATTCTCGACAAATGCGATATCCGCTCCGGATTGTCGATTCCCCAGCAGAGAAAGGTTTGTGATGGCGCCGGCGGTATTCATCAAGGT
>JASHUO010000717.1 GCA_030039975.1 Alphaproteobacteria bacterium | reverse complement strand
AAGCGAAGTCACACGAGCGCATGACGCGTCATCCTTGCAAATGGGAATCGTCGCCTGCTGCTCCCCGGTCTTGTTATCGCTATGGGTCGAGCATCGCCAAGGCAGGTCCGAGCGCGCCCTCGAGCAGCGCCCGTTCAGGCCGGGCGCGCGCCAGGACACGCACCCCCATGAGGACCGCGAGGAGATGACGGGCGAGATTTTCTGCAGTCAGGGAGCGGGTGATCGTCCCGTCCGCTTGGCCGGCTTTGATGCATTTGAGGAAGAATCTCTCGATGCGACGGAGCACGTCGGCGATGATCTTCTGAAACTCCCCGTCATGCGGCGCCACTTCCAGCGCCGCGTTCACCAGCATGCACCCCTTGCGCTCGCGATCGCCCAGCGAGCGCTTCAGGATCTCGTCGAAGAAGGCTGCAATCGCCTCACGCGGCGGCAGGGTCTCGCAGCGCCGGATGCGCTCTCCGATACCGGCTTCCACGTAATGGTCGAGCGCCGTGTGGAAGAGCGCGCGCTTGTCGCCGAAGGCGTTGTAGAGACTGGCGGCGGTAATCCCGGTCTTGCCGATCAGGTCCTTGACCGAGGTCGCCTCGAACCCCCGGCTCCAGAAGCACTGCACCGCCGCGTCGAGCACGACCTCCTCGTCGAACTCCCTCGGTCTTGCCATTTCCATCTTCCGTTCACAACCGACGCCGGCATCTTGCCACGGCCGGCGTCATACGCCATTATAGATCGATCATACTAAAACGCAACGCGGCCGGTTCGCCGGCCTGCCCAATTGCGCCGAGCCGAACCAAGCCGGGACGAGAAGGGGATGACGCCATGGGACTGGAACAGCAGCTCGCCGCCTTCAAAGCCGAGTTCGCGCGCACCGCGCCGGCCGGACGGCCGGCCCTCTACGAGGCCAAGATCGAAGAGCTGCGCGCCAGCTTCGCGCTCGAGGCAGCGACCGGGACCGGCGACGCGGCTCCCGATTTCGCGCTGCCCGACGTCCAGGGCAATTCCGTTTCGCTATCCACGGTGCTGCGGCAAGGACCTGCGGTCGTCACCTTCTATCGCGGCGGATGGTGCCCCTATTGCAACCTTCAGCTCCGGGCCTATCAGGCCGTTTTGCCGGAGATAACCGCGTTGGGCGGCCGCTTGCTCGCGATCTCTCCGCAATTGCCCGACCGCTCGCTGTCGACCGCGGAAGCCAATGCACTGACCTTCGACGTCCTCAGCGACGTCAGCAATCGCGTCGCGCGACGCTTTGGCCTGGTCTATTCGCTGCCGGAAGAGCTGCGCCAGGCGCTGCGATCGAACAACAAGGCGCTGCCCGGGATCAACGGCGATGAGAGCTGGGAACTGCCGGTCCCGGCAACCTACGTCATCGCCCCTGACCGGCGCGCCGCGCTTGCCTATATCGACGTCGACTATCGCCAGCGGCTCGAGCCGGATGCGGTTCTCGCCGCGCTGAAATCGCTGCGTTCCGCCTGATCCATGATCCGAAGCAAGGCATCGCCGTCGCGACGCTGAAGCCGCCGCGATCGCTGTCGTCGTCATCGGCGCGCTGCCTGCGGCGCCCTCCCTCCGAACCTGCTGTGCCCTGACCCGTCCACCCCGAAGGAGATCCCGATGATACGTTTCTATTTCCACCCCACGCCCAACCCCGCGAAGGTCGCACTGTTTTTGGAGGAAGCCGGTCTCCCCTACGAGACGATCCCGGTCGACACCAGCAAGGGCGAGCAACACCGTCCCGCCTTCCGCGCCATCAACCCCAACGGCAAGGTGCCCGCGATCGTCGACACGCAGGGACCGGGCGGCACGGAGGCACGGGTCTTCGATTCCACCGCCATCCTCCTCTACCTCGCGGAAAAGACCGGCAAGTTCCTGGGCGCCCCGGCGGACCGTCCGGAGCTGCTCTCGTGGCTTCTCTTCATCGCGTCCGGCCTCGGGCCGTTCTCCGGGCAAGCCGTGCATTTCCAGTTCGCCGCGCCCGAGGGGCTCGATTATGCCGTGAACCGTTACCGGCGCGAGGCCGAGCGGCACTATCAGGTGCTGAACGATCATCTCGCGGGCCGCGACTTCATCGTCGGCGACACCTATACCATTGCCGACATGTCGGCCTGGGGCTGGCTCGACCGCGCCACGCGCGTGCGCAAGGGCGCCGATGACCCCCTCGCCCCGTATCCCCATTTGAAACGGCTGTTCCAGACGGTCGATGCCCGGCCGGCGGTGGCGCGGGCACGCGCCGTCGGCAAGGATCACGACTTCAAGAAGGTCAACGACGAAGAGACCAGGCGCGCGCTCTTCCCCTCGAACTATCCGCCGGCAGCGTGAGAAAAGCCGCGATCCTATGTCCCCTCAAGGCCCGGAGTGCCGAAAATGACCAGCTCACCCGACTATGTTCCGCCGAAGGTCTGGACCTGGAACAAGCCCAGCGGCGGCCGCTTCGCCACCATCAACCGCCCGATTGCCGGGCCGACGCACGACAAGGACCTCCCGGTCGGTCGTCATCCCTTGCAGCTCTACTCGCTCGGCACGCCGAACGGCGTCAAGGTCACGATCATGTTGGAGGAGCTGCTGGCGCTCGGACGCCGCGGCGCGGAATACGATGCCTGGTTGATCAGGATCGGCGACGGCGATCAGTTTGGTAGCGGCTTCGTCGCGGCGAACCCGAATTCCAAGATACCGGCGCTCGTCGACCGCAGCGGCCCGACGCCGATCCGGGTCTTCGAGTCCGGCTCGATCCTGCTCTATCTCGCCGAAAAATTCGGCGCGTTCCTGCCGGCGGAAACCGGGGCGCGCGCCGAATGCCTCTCTTGGCTGTTTTGGCAAATGGGAGCGGCACCTTATCTCGGCGGCGGCTTCGGTCATTTCTACGCCTACGCGCCGACGAAGATCGAATATGCGATCGATCGCTTCGCGATGGAGGTGAAGCGCCAGCTCGACGTGCTCGATCGCCGTCTGGCCGAGAGCGAGTACATCGCGGGCGGCACCTACACGATCGCCGACATCGCCATCTTCCCCTGGTATGGCGGGTTGGCGAAGGGGTGGCTCTATGGTGCGGCCGAGTTCCTCAGCGTGCAGGACTACAAGCACGTCCAGCGCTGGGCCGACATGCTCCTCGAACGGCCGGCCGTGAAACGCGGGCGCATGGTCAACCGCATCAGCGGCGAGCCCTCGAGCCAGCTTCACGAGCGCCACGACGCCAGCGACTTCGCGACGAAGACGCAGGACAAGGTGGCAGCGGCGGCCAGCTGAGCAATAAGTGCGGGCCGGCCTCCGCGCGTCGTGCAACCTGCCAGTCTGGACCTGGTGCGGACGGCCGAGCCCTTTTGTCTCGACGACGCCTATTTGTAACCGCCGAGGCGAGCCATCGCTTGGGCGAAGTTCGGTTGCAATTCCAGAGCGCTGTCCAGATCGTCCCCGTGCAGCAGATGCTCTCCGTCGGCGGTGATCCAATAGAATCCGCCGCGCTTTGCGCGGAGCTCGAGGTGCCCAGGGATGGCACGACAATCCCGCGCTCGGCCGGTACGGATCAGTCCCTCCGCCATCGCTTTCGCACGCTCGGACGCAAACGGTTCCATCGCCTCGTTCCAACCCGCTCGATCCGAACGAGATGCCGGATCTGGTGGTGCGCTTCGTGAAGCATAGCCGCCCTTGCAGGGAGGTTGCGACATCGTGAATTGCCGTTCACGATCTGGCCGCATCGTCGCCCGCGGAGCGGCGAGCGCGGCCAGCCCCATGGCCGCGGGTGAAATCTTCGTAAGGGAGGCACGTTCGGCGCTGAGCTCCCTATAGCTAGGTATAGGCGAGAGCAGGAGATCAAAAAGTGCGGTGGCGGTGGCTGACGATGGCGGGGGGAGCGCTCGCCGTTGCGGCCCTTGCGGTTGCGCTCGGGCTCGCCCGCAGCCACGGCGGCACACCGCGGATCGAAGCGGCGGTGCCGGTCCACGCTGCGGTCGCGAGGCGCCAGAATGTCCCCGCCATCGTGCAGGCGCTCGGCACCGTGACGCCGATCGAGACCGTTTCGGTCCAGCCCCGCGTCAGCGGACAGGTCATGCAGACCTTCTTTCGTCAGGGGACGGAGGTCGCTGCCGGTGCGCCGCTCTTCCTGATTGATCCGCGTCCCTATCAAGCCGCGCTCGATCAGACCAAGGGCCAGCTTGCGCATGACCAGGCCGTGCTCGCCGAGGCGCGCACCGACCTCGCTCGCTACCAGAAGCTGGCGCGGGAGAACTCGATCGCTCAGCAGCAGGCGCAGGATCAGGCGTATGTGGTGACGCAGGATCAGGGCAGCGTCGAGCTCGACCAGGCGAATGTCGAGACGGCGGCGCTCAACCTCGCTTATTGCCACATCGATGCACCCGCCAGCGGCCTCGCCGGTCCGCTTCTGGTCGATCCCGGGAACTATGTGCAAGCGGGCGCCGGCACGACGCTCGTCACCATTACCCAGCTGCATCCCATCTTCGTCAGCTTCTCGGTGCCGCAGGACATCCTGACCGAGGTCCGCGCCAATCAGGCCAAAGGCGCGCTCGAGGTCGACGCCGATTCCGAGAGCGGGAAGCTGCTCGCCCGCGGCAAGCTCAGCCTCATCAGCAACGCCATGAATACGACGACCGGCACCGTGATGCTGGAAGCCACGTTTGCCAATAGCGCCGAGCGGCTTTGGCCCGATGAGGCGGTCGATGTCCGGCTCACCCTCTACACCCGGCAGAACGTCGTCACCGTGCCGGCAACAACCGTCATGTCCGGCCCGAACGGGTTCTACGTCTATGTCATCGATCCCGATGACCAAGTGCGGCGGGTGAACGTTACCGTGCCGGCGCGCCAAGCGGGCATCGCCGTGATCGGCACGGGGCTCTCCGGCGGTGAAACGGTCGTAACCGACGGGCAATACCGGCTCGCCAACAACGTGAAGGTAGCGGTGGCGCCTGCCAAGAGCGGCGCCGGCGCCAGCGCCTGATGAACGTCTCGGAAATCTTCATCCGGCGGCCGATCGCGACCGCCCTCCTGATGGCCGGCATTCTGGTGTTCGGCGCCGCGGCTTTCGAGCTGCTGCCGGTGGCAGCGCTGCCGAGCGTGGAGTTTCCGACCATCACCGTCTCGGCCCAGCTTCCCGGCGCCAGCCCGGTGACGATGGCGGACACGGTCGCAACGCCGCTCGAGCAGCAGTTCACCGAGATTCCGGGGCTTGCCCAGATGACCTCGCAGAGCGGGCTCGGCAGCTCCACGATCACGCTGCAGTTCGACCTCGACACCAACATCATCGGCGATGCCCAGTACGTTCAGACCGCGATCGACGCCGCGCAGTCCTTGCTGCCCAAGAACATGCCGAGCCCGCCCACCTACCGCGAAACCAACCCGGCCGACGCGCCGATCCTCATCTATGCCGTCTATTCGAATGCGCTGCCGGTCTATCAGCTCGACCAGTACGCCGACACGCTGCTCGCCCAGTCGCTCTCCACCATCGAGGGCGTCGGCGAGGTGATCGTCGCCGGCGAGCAGCAGCCGGCGGTACGGATCGACGTCAACCCCGAGGCCCTGGCCTCGCGCGGCATCGCCGTCAACACCGTGGCCACCGCGATCAGCGACGCGACGCTCGATGCCGCCAAGGGCAACATCGAAGGCAAGACTCAGGAATTTCCGATTCAAGCCAACGACCAGCTCTTCAATGCGCGGCAGTTTCGAAAGGTCATCATCGCCTACCGCAACGGCGCTCCCGTAGAGCTCAAGGACATCGCGCAGGTTTACGATTCTTCGACCAACACCCGGACCGGCGCCTGGTTCGGGGAGAAGCCCGCCGAGCTCCTGCTCATCGAGCGCGCGCCCGGCGCCAATACGCTTCAGGTCGTGAACAGCATCAACGCGAGGCTGCCGCAGCTCGAGCAGTCGATCCCGCGCGCCGTGCATGTCGAGCTCGAGTCCGACCGCTCGCAGACCATCCGCGGCTCGGTCTCGGACGTCGAATTCACGCTCCTGCTCACCATCGCGCTCGTGGTGGCGGTGATCTTTCTCTTCCTACGCCGATTCTGGGCGACGGTCATTCCCAGCGTGACCCTCCCGCTGGTGCTGGTCGCCACCTTCGGCGCGATGTACTGCCTCGGCTACAGCATCGACAACCTGTCGCTCATGGCGCTCACCATCGCCGTCGGGTTTCTCGTCGACGATGCCATCGTCATGATCGAGAATATCGTCCGCCATCTCGAGGCGGGCATGACACCGTTCGATGCCGCGGTCGCCGGCGCCGGCGAGATCGGCTTTACCATCGTGTCGATCACGCTGTCGCTGACCGCGGTGTTCATTCCGCTGCTCTTCATGTCGGGCGTCATCGGGCTGCTGTTCCACGAATTCGCCATGGTGATCACCTTGGCCGTGGTGATCACCGCCTTCGTCTCGCTGACCTTGACGCCGATGATGTGTGCTCTGTTCCTGGCGCGGGAGCAGAAAGGTCGGACCAACCGCTTCAACGCCTGGCTCGAACAGGGCTTCGAGCGGCTGAGAGGCGCCTACGACCGAGGGTTGCGCTTCGTCTTCCGGCATCAGCTCGCGACGCTGCTGCTGACGATCGCCTTGACGGTCCTGACGGGGTTTCTCTACGTCGTGATTCCAAAAGGCTTCCTTCCCGAGCAGGACACCGGCTTCGTCTTCGCCGAGGCCGAAGCGCGTCAGGACATCTCCTTCGCGGCGATGGCCAAGATCGAAAACCAGTGCGCGCGCATCATCCTCTCTGATCCGGCCGTCTCGGGCGTGGTCGGCTTCTCCGGCGCGACCGGCGGCAATGCCAGCGAGAACACGGCGCGGATGATGATTCAGCTGAAGCCGTTCGCCGACCGGCCTTCCGTCCAGACGGTGATGGCGCGGCTGGCACCGAGGCTGAAGCAGGTCATGGGTGCCAAGGTCTACCTTCAGGCGGGCCAGGACATCAAGATCGGCGGCCGCTTGGAGCAGGCGCAGTATGAATACACGCTGACCGACACCAATTCCGACGAGCTCTATCATTGGGCGCCCATCCTGCTCCGCAAAATTGAGAGGTTGAGCAGCGTCACCGATGTCGCTTCGGATCAGCAGATCGCGTCGCCCAACCTGGCCATCGACGTGGATCGCAGCGCCGCTTCCCGCTTCGGCGTGTCGCTCGACGCCGTCGACACCGCGCTCGGCGATTCGTTCAATCAGCAGCAAGTGACCACCATCTATTCGGCAAGCCAGCAGTCGAAGGTGATCCTCGAAGTCGCGCCACGGTTCCTGTCGAGCCCGTCGGCGCTCGACGACATCTATGTCGCGAGCAGCACCGGTGCCGAAGTGCCGCTCTCGGCGGTTGCGCATATGACCACCAAAGTCGAGCCGCTGACCGTCAACCACCAGGGTGTCTTTCCGGCGGTCACCATTTCGTTCAACCTGGCGCGCGGCGCGGCGCTGAGCCAGGCCGTCGACCAGATCACCGCGCTCAAACACGCGCTCGGCGCGCCCGCGACGCTAGAGGGCGCCTTCCAAGGCACGGCACAGGCATTCCAGGCTTCGCTCGTCACCATCCCGCTTCTCATCGCGGCGGCGATCCTGGTGATCTACGTGCTGATGGGAATGCTGTACGAGAGCTTCATCCATCCCATCACCATCCTCTCGGCGTTGCCGCCTGCCGGGGTGGGTGCGCTCCTCATCCTCATGCTGTTCCGCTACGACCTGACGCTCATCGCCATCATCGGCATCATTCTCCTGATCGGCATCGTCAAGAAGAACGCGATCATGATGATCGACTTTGCGCTGGTGGCCGAGCGCAAGGAGGGCAAGTCGCCGCTGGAGGCGATTCACCAGGCCTGCTTGTTGCGCTTCCGGCCGATCATGATGACGACGCTCTGTGCGCTGATCGCGGGCCTGCCTCTGGCCGTCGAGACCGGCGCCGGCGCGGAGCTGCGCCGGCCGCTCGGCATCGCCATCATCGGCGGCCTGCTCGTCTCACAGTGGCTGACGCTTTATACGACGCCGGTGGTCTATCTCTATCTCGAACGGGCGAGCCGCTGGGTTGGTGCGCGTCGGCGGGTGCGCCACGCCGCGAGCGCCCACGCGCCCGCCGAATGACGCGACAGCCGCCCGCTGGGTGGCGTCAAGGGGTGCTGTGGTATCCTTTCCGCACGACCATGCTCTTTGACATCGTGCACTCATGTTCCACGTGCAACATTGTTGCGCGCTGAATCAAAAAAAAATGCTCCCGGTGTACACCGGCGGCGTAGGCCCCCCCCCGGCGCTTTTCGCTTGACCGCGAGGAACGACGCTTCAGGAGGGGTCGCGGCGCCGCGCCGCCGCGCCGGGCGGCAGCAGCAGATCGGCGTGACGGAGCTGGCCGACGAGGCGGGACAGCACGTCCTTGCGATAGGCGGCGACATCGACGCCGGCGAAATCGTAGAAGCCGCTGCCGCTGCGCAAGCCGATGCGGCCGTCGCGCA
>JASHUO010000716.1 GCA_030039975.1 Alphaproteobacteria bacterium | reverse complement strand
AAGGTCAGCGGCCAGAGCAGGATGGTATAGGCGAGCATCTGCTTCTTGGTCTCGCGCGCGCCCGCCACCACCGGCAGCATCGGCACGCCGGCCCGCGCATAATCGCCCGATCGGTAAAGCGCCAGCGCCCAGAAATGCGGCGGCGTCCAGAAGAAGATGATGGCGAAGAGCAGCAGCGCCGGAAGCCCGACATCGCCGGTGACGGCGGCCCAGCCGACGATCGGCGGAAAGGCGCCGGCGGCGCCGCCGATGACGATGTTCTGCGGCGTGCGGCGCTTCAGCCAGACGGTGTAGACGAAAACGTAAAAGGCGATGGTCAGCGCCAGCAGCGCCGCCGCCGGCCAGTTGACGGCCAGCCCCATGATCAGCACCGAAGCGCCAGCCAGCACGCAGCCAAAGCCCAGCGCTTCGCCGGGCGCCATACGCCCGGCCGGCAGCGGCCTGCCCTGGGTTCGCCGCATCACCGCGTCGATGTCGCGGTCATACCACATGTTGATGGCCCCGGCCGCGCCAGCGCCCACCGCGATGCACAGCACGGCGATCGCCGCCAGTACGGGGTGGATATGGCCAGGCGCGAGATAGAGGCCGACGAAGCCGGTGAAAACGACGAGCGACATGACGCGCGGCTTCAGCAATGCCACGTAGTCGCCGACGGCCGGACCGGCGAGAGCGCGCGCCGTCGCCGGTGACGTCGAGACGTCGCTCATCGAGCGATCCCTCCGGCAGCGCCGGCACGTCGAGGCGCGGGTGTGGTTCCGCGCGCGCCGGCGCCGCGCCGTTCGCTGCCGTGGCTTCCTGCCGCTCGCACCATCATCATCCTGTCAGAGGCTCAATGACCGCCGCTCGGCGCGATATGCGGCAGTTCCTCATAGGTATGGAAGGGCGGCGGCGACGGCAGCGTCCATTCGAGCGTTGTCGCGCCTTTGCCCCAGGGATTGGCCGCCGCCTTCTTGCCCGCCAGCAGCGTATGGAAGACGACGAAGATGAACCATAGGGTCGACGCGTAGGAGATATAGGCGCCGATCGAGGCCACCATGTTCCAGCCGGCAAAGGCGTCGGGATAGTCGCTGATGCGCCGCGGCATGCCGGCCAGCCCGAGGAAATGCATCGGGAAGAAGGTCAGGTTGACGCCGATGAAGGTCGTCCAGAAGTGGATCTTGCCGAAAGTCTCGTTGTACTGCCGGCCGCTCATCTTGCCGATCCAGTAGTAGAAGCCGGCGAAGAGCGAGAACACCGCGCCCAGCGACAGCACGTAGTGGAAATGCCCGACGACGTAATAGGTGTTGTGCAGCGCGACGTCGACGCCGGCATTGGCCAGCACCACACCGGTGACGCCGCCGACGGTGAAGAGGAAGATGAAGCCGGTGGCGAACAGCATCGGCGTCTTGAACTCGATCGAGCCCTCCCACATCGTCGCGATCCAGGAGAAGATCTTGATGCCGGTCGGCACGGCGATGACCATCGTCGCCGCGGTGAAATAGGCGCGCGTATCGACGCTGATGCCCGTCGTGAACATGTGGTGCGCCCAGACGACGAAGCCGATGACGCCGATCGCCACCATGGCATAGGCCATGCCGAGATAACCGAAGACGGGTTTCTTTGAGAAGGTCGAGACGATCTGGCTGATCATGCCGAAGCCCGGCAGGATCATGATGTACACCTCGGGATGGCCGAAGAACCAGAAGAGGTGCAGGAACAGCAAGGGATCGCCGCCGCCGGCGGGATCGAAGAAGGTGGTGCCGAAATTGCGATCGGTGAGCAGCATGGTGATGGCGCCGCCGAGCACCGGCAACGACAGCAGCAGCAGGAACGCCGTCACCAGGATCGACCAGACGAAGAGCGGCATCTTGTGCAAGGTCATGCCCGGCGCGCGCATGTTGAAGATGGTGGTGATGAAGTTGATGGCGCCGAGGATCGAAGAGGCGCCCGCCAGATGCAGCGAGAAGATCACCATGTCGACGGCGGGGCCGGGATGGCCCAGCTTGCTGGACAGCGGCACATAGACCGTCCAGCCAACGCCGGCGCCGTAACCGCCCGGCGGTCCCGGGACGAGGGTCGAGCCGAGCAGCAGGCAGAAGGACGGCACCAGCAGCCAGAAGCTGATGTTGTTGAGCCGCGGGAAGGCCATGTCGGGCGCACCGATCATGATCGGCACGAACCAGTTGCCGAAACCGCCGATCATCGCCGGCATCACCATGAAGAACACCATGACGAGGCCATGCGCGGTGATGATGACGTTGTAGAGCTGATGGTTGCCCTGCATCAGGTGATCGCCCGGCGTCATCAGCTCGATGCGCATCAGCACCGAGAACAGGCCGCCGATCAGCCCCGCCGATATGGCGAAGATGAGATAGAGCGTGCCGATATCCTTGTGGTTGGTCGAGAACAGCCAGCGCGTAAAGAAGCCCGGCCGATGATCGTCGTGCGCGTGCTCGTGCCCGTGAGCGGTTTCGTACGCCATGAGTCTATCCTCGTCCGATGCCTATTGCGCCTGCCGTTCCGAGGTGGCGGCGACTTGAACCGGGAGCGGATCGCCGTTCTCGGCGAATTTCATCTTGGGATTGGCCACCCACTTGTCGAAATTCTCCTTCGACACCGCCTTGATCTCGATCGGCATGAAGGGATGGTCGAGGCCGCAAATCTGATTGCATTGGCCGTAATACGTACCCGGCCGCAGCGCCTCCATCCAGGATTCATTGATGCGGCCGACGACCGCATATTCCTGCACGCCCATCGACGGCACGAACCAGCTGTGAATCACGTCGGTGCCGGTCACCAGGATGCGGATCTTGGCGCCCACCGGCACGACCACGGGATTGTCCACCGTGAGGAGGCGCGGCTCGCCGGGCTTCAGATCCTTCGTCTCGACGAAGGTGCTGTCGAAGGAGACGTCCTTGTTGTCGGGATATTCGTAGCTCCAATACCACTGATGTCCCGTCACCTTCAGCGTCATATCGGCATGCTGGGTGCGGTCGACATAGAAGAGCAGCTTGAAGGACGGAATGGCGATGACGATCAGGATGAGGATCGGCACCGTCGTCCACAGCAGCTCGAGCACCGTGTTGTGCGTCGTCTGCGACGGCACCGGATGGACCGAGGCGCGGAAGCGCACGATGACATAGAGCAGCAGCCCCAGCACGAACACGGTGATGAGGGTGATGATGACGAGCAGCTCGCTGTTCAGCGAATCGATCGCTTCGCGCACCGGCGACGCCGCCGGCTGCATGCCGAGCTGCCAATCGACCGCCTGTTCCGCCAACGCCGCCGGCGCCAGCGCCGTTGCTACAGCGAGCACGGCCGAGACGAGGCCGAGCCGGGGTGCGCGGCGCAGCATCGTCGCCCAACCCTTCGATGCGACCGTCCGAACCAATCCCATGCCTTGAGAGCCCCCGTCTCGGATGTGGCGGAAGGCGGCAGGCTGAACCGCCGCCGCCGCGATGCGCCGGCGGGCACCGCCGAACGCCCTGGTAATAGCGCCGGGGCCAGGGCGACGCCAACCGCAACATTGCGACTTTATGCCGCACAGATGCGCTCCGTTGCGGATCAGCAAGTTAGGCCCGATTTTTCAGTGTTTTTCCCGCGTCCATTTTTTGCTCGTTTCCGGCGTTTGCAGCGGCCGACCGAACGCCTCGCGAGCGGTGATCCCAGTCCTCGGGCACACCCTCTCTATAGCCTCGCACGCCGACCGCGAACCTGCCCGAACGCGCCCGACGAACCAAAGGACGCAGAAATGGGGCCAGCGGAGCCGGCCCCTTTCCCGCGGCGCTACTTGTTCGTAGACGAACCGGACACTGCCGGGGGCGTGGGTTCGAATGCTCTGTTCCAGGAATCGAGTACTATTTTCTGGTCTCGGTGGAGATTCGCAAAACTCCCGTGGCGTTGCTCCGTTTTGCCATCGCCAACATCCACCAGGGCGGTCCACGTTCCGTAAGCCCACGTCACCGGCCCGTCGGTGTAAGCCTGCTCTGTTTTCACCACGACATGCGAGCTTGCCTTGAGAACCCCTATGTACCAGTTCTTGATTTTCTCCTTCCCCACAAATATCCCGGGCGGACCGACCATTACGGCATCATCGGCATAGAACGCCATGATGGCTTCGAGATCTTTCTTATCGCGGGCTTCGTTGTACTTGGCGTCATTCTGGTGGAATGCTTCGAGAGCCTCGGGATCGGGCTTCAGCGTTTGCTGGGCCAGGGATGGCGCCGACAAACTGAAACCAAGCAGCAACGAGATGAGCGATACGGCCCACGCGAAGCGCATCGTAGCCTCCCTGATATCTGGTTGTCGATTATCCGATCGACTCTACCATGACTAGCGTCACGCCAAAAGCCGCCTGCGTGCCGCTGGCGTCGATCCCGGATCGTCAGGATTTCGCGCTCGTGCTCGTTGAGCGCCTCGCCGGTTGGTGCGTAGCGCTCCATTAGAACGCCCCGTGAAAAAACCGGGCGTCACCGTGCCGGTCAGTCTGAAAAA
>JASHUO010000715.1 GCA_030039975.1 Alphaproteobacteria bacterium | reverse complement strand
GATCTCGTAAAGCTTGCGCGCCACCCGCAGTTTCCCCTTCGTCGAATTCCCGCGCAGGGCTCGGAAATAGCGCCAATTCGCGGGCGAAACCATAGCGACTAAATTGAATATTGCACACAAAAACCTGAAGGTTCTGCGGAAAAATCGACCGCTTGGCTGATTTTTCGGCAGTTTACGCCGATAAGTCGGCATCTCTGTCCCGCTTCCAGAATCTTATAACTAATGATTGCATGCAAAAATCATTTGTGCGTAACCTATCCCAACGACGAGGGACTGGCCGCCGGCGGCGGCTCAGGTCGCGCCGGCGAAGGTCCGGGGACGGGAAGGGCCGATGTTGGAAATCAGGGGCGTCCGCAAATCCTATGGCGCGAAGCGCGCGCTGGACGATGTGTCGCTGTCGGTGCGGCCGGGCGAATACCTGTCGCTGCTGGGGCCGAGCGGGTCGGGCAAGTCGACCTTGCTGCGGATCATCGCCGGCTTCGAGCGCGCCGACGCCGGCGAAATCTATCTCGATGGCAAGCCGCTGACCGCCAAGCCGGTGCACGAGCGCGGTGTCGGCTTTGTCTCCCAGGGCTTCGCGCTCTTTCCCCATTTGACGGTCTTCGACAATGTCGCCTTCGGCCTGCGCTTCCGGCAGCGCAACCCGGTCGGCGCCCCTGCCGAAGTGAAGCGGCGCGTCGACGAGATGCTCGAGCTGGTCGGATTGGGCGAACTCGGCGGACGCCAGATCGCTCAGCTCTCAGGCGGGCAGAAGCAGCGCGTGGCGCTGGCGCGTACGCTCGTGGTCGATCCCCATATCTGCCTCCTCGACGAGCCGCTGGGTGCGCTCGACGCCAATCTGCGCCGGCGAATGACCATCGAGCTGCGCCGCATCCACCAACGCCTCGGCATCATCTTCATCCACGTTACCGGCAACGAAATCGAAGCGCTGGCAATGGGCGAGCGGGTGGTTGTGCTCGACCAGGGCCGCGTCCTCCAGACCGATGCGCCTGACACGGTTTACAACCGTCCGGCCAGCCTGCAGGTTGCGCGCTTCCTCAACCGCTACAACACCTTTGACCAGCGCGACCTCGACGGCGCGGCGGCCGCGGACGGCGTCAGTTGCATCCGCCGCGACCTGATCGAGGTGCGCGAAGCCGGGTACCGTGCGGCCGCGCCGGAGACCCTGACCACCGCCACCTTCGTCACCGCGGAGTATTCCGGATCGATCATCGTCTATTTCTTCAGCCTGCCCAGCGGCAAGGTCGTGGAGGTGGAGTACCACCTCAGCCACAAGCGGCCCGCAGAGCTTCGCGAAGGCAGTGCCTATGCCCTGGTCTGGCGCACCGATCAGGCCATGGTCTTCGGCTCTCCGAAAATCGCTGCGTGAGGATCGCATCACGATGCGGGCGCCTAGCGATGGAACCACCCTCGGCAGTGTGAGCGTGACGTCGCCGTCCGTACCGGCGCGCCCGCGCTGGACCGATCGCTACGGCACCTGGCTGCTGCTGGCGCCGGGCACGCTGTGGATGCTGCTGTTCCTCGCCGTGCCCATGCTGATGATGGTCTATGTCAGCTTCTGGACGCAGAAGACCTTTTCGATCGAGCCAAAGCTGACGCTGCAGAGCTGGATCAATTTCTTCTCCAGCTCGACCTATGTCGGCGCCCTGGTGACGACCGTGGAGATCTGGGCCATCGTGCTCTTCTTCACCTTCATCCTGGGCTATCCGACGGCGCTCTATATCGGCCTCTTCATTCGCAACAAGACGACGCAGACCATTGTCCTCGTGCTCTGCGTCGTGCCGTTCTGGACCTCGTTCCTGATCCGCGTGCTGGCGTGGCGCCCGATGCTCGGCAAGGAAGGCGCGGTCAACCTGCTGCTGCTGAAGCTGGGCCTCATCAGTCATCCGATCGACGTGCTGCTCTTCACTGAGGTCAGCGTCATCATCGGCATGGTCCAGATCTACGTCGTCTTCATGGTCGGGCCGGTGGCCGTCATGTTGGGGCGCATCGACCGCAGCTTGATCGAGGCGGCACGCGACCTTGGTGCCGGGAGCTGGCGCATCTTCCGCACGATCGTCTTCCCGCTCACGCTGCCGGGCGTGGCGGTGGGCGCCATCTTCGTCTCGGTGATGGTGCTCGGCGAGTTCGCGACCTCGGCGGCGCTGTCCGGTCAAAAGGTCAACCTCCTCGGCAATATCATCGTGACCGAGGTCGGCTCGCTCAAATGGGCCTTCGCGGCGGTCGCCGGCGTCGTGCTGACCGCGGTGATGGGCATTGTGATCGCAGCGCTGCTGCGCGCCGTCAATCTGCGCGAGGAGCTCTGAGATGGAGAACCAGCCGGCCCTGCGCGGCGCGCTCGGTCTCTATACCGTGATCTTCATTACCTTTCTCTACGCGCCGTTCATCGTTCTCGCCATCTTGAGCTTCCAGAGCGGACCGGAGGGCGGACCGCAATTTCCCATCATCCATTGGTCGATCTACTGGTACAAACACCTGTTCGGCCTGACGCCGCCCTCGCGCGTGGCGCCGTTGCCGATCGGCGATGCGCTCATCCGCTCGCTGATCCTGGCCTTCGCCACCATGGTGACCTCGACGCTGCTGGGCACGCTGACGGCGCAGGCTTTCCGGCGACGCTTCACCGGCTCGGGGCTGGTGTTCTACCTCGTCGTCCTCGGCATGATGGTGCCGGGCGTGCTCGTCGGGCTCGGCGTGGCGCTGGTCTCGACCTATCTCGGCGTCGATCGGAGCTGGTGGGGCACCACCTTCCTGGTGCATGTGGTCTACACGTTCCCCTTCGCCTTTCTGGTTATGCTCGCGGTCCTCAATCGTTTCGACCGCTCGGTCGAGGAGGCGGCCTGGGCCCTCGGCGTGCCGCCGGCGCGCACGTTTCGCAAGATCACCTTTCCGCTGATCTTTCCCGGCGTGCTGAGCGCCATGCTCTTCGCCTTCACGCTCAGCTATGACGAATTCCCGCGCACGCTCTTCGCCGCCGGCGGCGACCTGACGCTGCCGCTCGCGATCTACGGCACATTTTCCGTCGAGATTCATCCCAACATCTTCGCCTTCGGCGTCCTGACCACGCTGTTCTCCTTTGCCATTCTCGCGGTCTATGGGCTCCTCATGGCCATGAGCGTGCGCCGCGCGCGTCGCGTCGCGATCCAGGAAGAGATCGCATGACCGAGCTTGGCGAGCATGTCGCGATCGTCACCGGTGCCGGCGCCGGCATCGGCAAAGCCAGCGCGGCACGGCTCTGTCGCGACGGCGCGAAGGTGATCGTCAACGATCTCCGCCCCGCGGCGGCCGAACGCACCGCCGCCGAGCTCAAAGCCGCCGGCGGCTGGGCGTCGGCGGCGCCGGGCGACGTCTCGGATCCGGCCGCGGTCGATGGCATTTTCGCACACTGCGAAGCGGTTCTCGGTCGCTGCACGCTCCTCGTCAACAATGCCGGCTTCGTCCACCAGGCGAAGTTCGAGGACCTTACCGTCGAGCACTGGGATCGCATGATCGCCGTCCATCTGCGCGGCACCTTTCTCTGTACCCGCCGCGCGTTGCCCGCGATGCTCGCGGCGGGTGACGGGGTCGTCGTCAATATCGCCTCGCAGCTGGGGCAGATCGGCGGCATCGAGCTCTGTCACTACAGCGCCGCCAAGGCCGCCATTATCGGCCTCACCAAGTCGTTGGCGCGCGAAGTGAGCGCGCGCGGCGTCCGCGTCAACGCCGTGGCGCCAGGGCCGATCAACACGGAACTGGTGCTTGGCCTGTCCGAAGCCTGGCGCAAGGCGAAGTCGGCGGAGTTGCCGCTGGGGCGTTTCGGCGAGCCGGAGGAGGTGGCCGCGACCGTCGCCTTCCTCGCGTCGTCGTCGGCGCGTCTTTATGTCGGGCAGACCCTGGGGCCGAATTCCGGCGACGTGATGCTCTGAGGCGCGAAGGGGGAGGGGATCATGGCGGAAGAGACCGTTCTCATCACCGGCGCCGGGATCGGCATCGGCCGCGCTAGCGCTTTCGCCTTTGCCAAGGCGGGTTACCACACGGTGGTCACCGATGTACTCGAGGCAGAAGGCGCCGCGGTCGCCAAGGGCATCCGCGAGAAAGGCGGCAGCGCCGAGTTCTGCCGGCTCGACGTCACCAGCACCGAGCAGGCGAACGCGGTCGTTGCCGCGATCGAGCGCGCACGCGGACCGCTCGACGCCATCGTCGCCAATGCCGGGATTGCGCACAAAGTGCCGCTCGCGAAGCTCACCGACGCCAGATGGGACCATACGCTCGATGTCGACCTCAAAGGCATCCTGCGGGTGGTGCGCGCCTCGGCGCCGGGCATGGCGAGCCGCAAGCGCGGCGCCATCGTCGCGCTCTCGTCGATCATGGGCGTCACCTATGGCTGGGACGAGCATGTGCATTATTCCGCGGCGAAATCGGGCGTGGTCGGGCTGGTGCGCGGCCTTGCCGTCGAGCTCGCGCGCTCGGGCATCCGCGTCAACGGCGTGGCACCCGGCTACATCCGCACCGCCCAGGCGCTTTCGGTCGAGCACTCGCTCGGTCCCGAGGGGCTGGCGCAGGCGGCCTCTTTCATACCGCTGGGGCGCGTCGGCGAGCCCGAGGACATCGCGGACGTCATCCTTTTTCTTGCATCGCCAGCCGCACGATACCTCACCGGCCAGGTCGTCGCGGTCGATGGAGGGTTACTGGTCGGACGCTACTAGGGCGCGCAACCCGTCGAACGCACAAGGAGGCACTTCATGGTGGACCAATCGATTTCCCGACGAAACCTGCTCAAGCGCAGCGTCGCTGCGACGGCGCTGGCCTTGGGCGGCGGCACGCCCTTCCTCAATTCGCGCAGCGCCTATGCCGCGGCGATGGATCTGTCGAAGGAGCAGCTGCGCACGATCGGCCTTTCAGTGACGGTGCAGGAACGCATCCTCGCCGATTTCCGCACCGAAAGCCATGTCGGCAGCACCACCGGCACCGCCGCCACCTTTCCCGACGCACAGACCAAGATCCTGTCGGGATCGTCGGACTTCGATTGCTGGGAGACGATCGGCGAGCGCCTGCCGGCGGTGACCACCACCGGCAAGATCACCCCCATCGCGACCAAGAGTCTCTCCAATTGGGCCAATATCCGCGACACCTTCACCAAGGCCAATCCGAAATGGCCGCGCAAAGCGCAGATCGTCGGCCAGATCTGGGCCGACGAAGGGCAGACCAAGCTGTGGATGGTGCCGACGGTCTATAACTATGATTCGATCGGCTACAACCCCGACGTCCTGAGCGCCGAAGAGGCCAATACCTGGACCGCCATCTTCGACAAGAAGTGGCGCGGTCGGTCCGGTCTCAACACCGATCCGCTGATCGCTTTCGGTCAGGCGATCCTGGCGATGAACTCGCTCGGCCTGCTCGATGTGAAGAATCCCGGCAATCCGTCTGCCAAGGAGATGGATGAGGCCGCAAAATTCCTCATCGCCAAGAAGAAGGATGGACAGTTCCGTGCGCTCTGGGGTGATTTTGGCGAGCTCGTCAACCTTCTCGCCTCGGGTGAGATGGTGGTGTGCGATGCGTGGCAGCCCGCGGTCATGGCGGTGAAGGCGCAAGGCAAGAAGTGCAAATACGCCGTGCCGAAGGAAGGCTACCGCGCCTGGTCGATCGGCGTCTCGCCGATCAAGGGCACACCCAATCTCGATGCGGTCACCGCCTATGCCGATTACTGGCTCTCGGGCCCGCCCGCCGTGACCGTCTCCGAGCAAGGTTACTACTCGCCCACCACCAACATCGAGAAGGCGATGGATCCCGATAAGTACGCCTTCTGGTATGAGGGCCAGCCGTGGAAGGGGCCGGAATGGCGCGGCATCAAGCCGGGCGATCTGCGTGACGGCGGCTCGCTCAAGGAGCGCGCCTCGAAAGTGGCGTACTGGCACCAATGGCCTGACGAGTACGATCACCTCACGCAGAAATGGGACGAGTTCCTGAACGCTTGAAGCAAAGCACGGCCGGCGGGGGCGGGTTCGGGCCGGAGCCCGCCCCGGCCGGACGCGGCGGCAGTTGGTGAGCGCAGTGGCATCCTACGATCTCGAATTGGCGGCGGTGCGCAAGGTGTACGACAACCATGTCGTCGCCGTGTCGAATTTCGACCTGCGAGTCGATCGCGGCGAGTTCATCTCCTTCGTCGGCCCGTCGGGCTGCGGCAAGACCACGACGTTGCGCATGATCGCAGGGTTCGAGGCGATCACCTCGGGCGACATCCTGATCCGCGACCAGCGCATCAACGATCTGCCGGCCGAGCGCCGCCCGACCTCGACGATCTTTCAGAATTTCGCGCTCTTCCCGCACATGACGGTGCGCAAGAACGTCGAGTACGGGCTCGCCGTCAAGCGCATGGGCGCCGCCGAGCGCAAACGCCGCGTCGACGGCATCCTCGAGAAATTCGAGCTCACCGACGTTGCCGACCGCAAGACCAACGGGCTTTCCGGCGGTCAGCGCCAGCGCGTGGCGCTCGCGCGCGGACTCGTGGTCGAGCCGCAGATCCTGCTTCTCGATGAGCCTTTGGGCGCGCTCGACGCCAATCTGCGCAAATCGATCCAGAACGAATTGAAGCTGCTGCAGCGCAACCTCGGCATCACCTTCATTTTCGTCACTCACGCCCAGTCCGAGGCGCTGGTGCTGTCGGATCGCATCGTGGTGATGAACCGCGGCGAGGTCGAGCAGGTGAGCCCGCCGATCGAGCTCTATACCAGGCCCAAGACGCCCTTCGTCGCCCGCTTCATCGGGCGCAACACCATCATCGACGGCACGCTTGCCGGCGTCGAACGCGGGCGCGGCCTGGTCGATACGGCCTATGGCCGCTTTACCGGCGTGGTAAACGATCCGAAGCTTGAGATCGGCACCGCCGCGAGCCTCGTCGTGCCATCCGAGGCGATCGACATTCACGCGCCCACGGCGCCGCGCGAGCCCTATGCGGGCAACGCCATCACCGGCCGCGTCCTCGCCTCGGATGTGGTGGCGCATACGCGCTATCTGTCCCTGGTGCTTCCCGACGAGCGCGAGCTCGCCGTCGAAAGCCATGTCAGCAAATACGAGGAGGAATTCTCCGACACGGTGCTGATCTGCTGGTCGCCCGACGAGGGCACCATCATCGCACAAGGAGCATGAGCGTCATGGATCGGTTCCGCTTCGATGAACGCGTGTCGATGCTGCCGTCACCGCGACCGCACGGACGGAGCGCGGCATGAGCGCGGCGGGCATCGAGCGGCCGGCCGCCCAGGCCACGCGTCAGCTCGAAACCGAGCGCGTGCGCGTCACCCTATGGCGCTTCGCACCGGGTGCAGCCACGGGCCATCACCGCCACGAATATGACTACGTCGTCGTGCCGCTCACCGCCGGCCGGCTCCTCCTGGTCGAACCCGAGGGTGAGCGTATCGCCGAACTCTCGATCGGCGGCAGCTATGCGCGCCCGGCCGGAGTCGAGCACGACGTCGTCAACGCCAATGATTTCGAGTTCGCTTTCATCGAGATCGAGCTCAAGACGTAAAGGAGCAAGACGAACCATGGCAAAGGAAATTCTCTGTTCGATCGGCGTCGATGTGGATGCGGTGGCCGGCTGGCTCGGCTCCTATGCGGGCGAAGATTCGCCCGACGACATCTCGCGCGGCCTGTTTGCGGGCGAGGTCGGCGCGCCGCGCCTATTGAAGCTGTTCGAGCGGCTCGGCCTCAGGACCACCTGGTTCATTCCCGGCCATTCGATCGAGACCTTCCCGGAAGAGATGAAGGCGGTGGCCCGCGCCGGCCACGAGATCGGCATCCATGGCTACAGCCATGAGAACCCCATCGCCATGACACCGCAACAGGAGGAGGCGGTGCTCGACTATTGCATCGAGCTCGTCACCACCCTGGCCGGGCAGCGGCCGACGGGCTACGTCGCGCCATGGTGGGAGTTCAGCAACGTCTCGAACGAGCTCCTGCTGAAGAAGGGCATCAAATACGATCACAGCCTGATGCATCATGATTTCCAGCCCTATTATGTCCGCGTCGGCGACAGCTGGACCAAGATCGACTATTCGAAGAAGCCAGAGGCCTGGATGAAGCCGCTGGTGCGCGGCCACGAGACCGATCTGATCGAGATTCCCGCCAACTGGTATCTCGACGATCTGCCGCCGATGATGTTCATCAAAAAGGCGCCCAACAGCCACGGCTTCGTCAGTCCGCGTCATCTCGAGCAGACCTGGCGCGACCAATTCGATTGGGTCTATCGCGAATATGATTACGCGGTCTTCCCCATCACCATCCATCCCGACGTGTCGGGGCGGCCGCAGGTGCTGATGATGCTGGAGCGGCTCTACGGCCACATGATCCGGCATCCCGGGGTGCGCTTCTGCACCATGAACGAGATCGCCGACGATTTCTCCCGGCGCAAGCCGCGGCGGGGCCAGTAGGAGACAACCGAACCGCGGCAGAAGCGCTGCTTCCGCCGCATAGGGTGAGGACGGCGTGTGCGGTCTTTGTGGCGTCCTTGGCGGCGCGGAGCATTGGGCGGAGGGGAGAGCGGGCGACGGACTTGCCCAGCCGGCGTCGCTCCGTCCCCGTGCCGAGCGGCTGCGCCGCGTCGGCATCGCCAATGCTGTCCTCACGCATTTTTCACTCACTCTCGGCGATTGGCAGGGGGCTCATTACCTGCTCAGCAACCGCACCGGGCGTAGGGAGATCGTCGATGATCTCGCCCATCTCTGGCTCGCGGCCGAGCGCATGATCGGCCGTGCGTGCGATCCGCTCGATCCCACGCTGATCGACCAGCTGGAGCGGGAGGGCTGACCGCGATGGCGTCGCCATCGGCGATACCGGTCAACCTGATCACCGGCTTCCTCGGCAGCGGCAAGACCAGCCTGCTGCAGCGTCTGCTGCGCTCGCCCGCCTTCGCCGACACGGCGGTGCTGGTGAACGAGTTCGGCGAGATCGGCCTCGACCATCACCTGCTGCGCCGCCTCGAAGGCGACATCGTGCTGCTGCAGAGCGGCTGCCTCTGCTGCACCATCCGTGGCGATCTCGGCGCCGCCATCCGCGATCTCCATGGCCGGCGCGAGCGCGGCGAAATCCCGTTCTTCCGCCGTGTCGTGATCGAGACCACCGGCCTTGCCGATCCGGTGCCGATCCTCGCCACCATCATGGCCGAGCCGGTGATCCGCCATCATTTCCGGCTGGGGCCGGTGATCGCCACGGTCGATGCGGTGAACGGTGCTCTTCATCTCGACCGCCAGCCGGAATCGGTGAAGCAGGCCGCGTTGGCCGACCGCATCCTCATCACCAAGACCGATCTCGCGCCGCCCGGCGCGGTGGCAGCGCTGCGGCGGCGCCTCGAGCGAATCAATCCGGCCGCACCCATCCGCGAAACGGCGCCCGACCGGCCGCTTGATGCCGAGCCTCTCCTCGCCGCCGACCTCGCCGATCCCGCCACCAAGAGCGCCGAAGTGGAGCGCTGGCTCGCCGCCGACGCCGCAACGGAGTACCGCCACGACCATCATCACGACGTCAATCGCCACGATGCCGGTATCT
>JASHUO010000714.1 GCA_030039975.1 Alphaproteobacteria bacterium | reverse complement strand
GATCTTCTGCGAGCCATAGGCTTCGGTGAAGTCGGTGCGGAAGCCTTCCGGCGCCGCGGCGGCGAGCTTCACCACCAAATCCTTGTCGCTCTCGTTCTTGACCGAGAACTGATAATCGAAGCTGGTGGTGGGATCGCCACTGAGCGAGGGCAGCTGCGGCTTGATCGAGAGCTTCGCCGGCAGCTCGGCGCCGATGGTGACAGCGAGCGGCAGCTCGCTGTTGACGCCAGTGCCGGTGGCGCGCAGCTCCAGCCGATGCGTGCCGGCAGCAGCCCCGGCAGGGATGTCGAGGCGGAGCTGCAGCGGCACGCTGGCATTGGTCGCCGGCATTGCCGCCTGAACCGGGCTGCCGCCGCCGAGGAACATCGCCTGCCATCCCGGCGGCACGTCCTCGACCGTGAGCTCGACGCGTTGCGGCGGCAGGTCCGAATTCTGCACCTTGAGCGACAGCGTCGTGGTCTCGCCGGCGCGAGCGGTGATCGCGGGGTAATTGGTGACGAGCCAGAGCCCCGTCGGCGGCGCCGCGGCAGCCGCCAGCGCCGGCGGGGCGAGCGCCAGGACGAGGACGGCGCAAAGGCAGGAAAACAGCGCAGTGAGGGAGCGCATCCGGGCGATTCTCCTCGGGTCTTCTTGTGCTTGCCGGCGGCCAGCCGCGCCTCGCGGCGAGGGCCCGCGGCGTTCATGGGCGCGACCATAAAAGCCTCAGCCGCCGCCGAGTAGTTAAAAGCTTGTAAGGCAAATTCGCCTAAAATTGCCGACGAAAGGGCTTGGAAGCCCTTTTATGCCATAACCGGGACGGCCGGTGGGCTCGTAGAACAGATGAGATCGTGGCAATTGGCAGCACCTAGACGAGGGAGGCAGCGGATGTGCACGCTCCTCGACAATCTGCTGATGAATTGCGGCCAGACGCCGGTTTTCGATTACACGCTGATCGCCGGCGGCGTCGCCGCGTTGATCGTTTTCCTGGTCCGTCCTTAGGGCTCCTGAGCGCGAACGAATGCGAGACGCGTCCAGGTCACGCCTGCCCGGCGGTTCGCTTCCTGTACGGAGCCTGTGCGCAGATTGGCCGTGACCGCCAAGCCCTGGGCCCGGGCAAGCTCGATCGTCTCTTCTGCCGAGACGTCGAACGTGCGTCGCGTCGGCGGCGCCGGACCATGGCGAATCGACATGATCATGACGCCGCCGATCCGCAGCACTGCGGCGAGGTTCGGCATTGCGGCGCAGCGTTGCGCCGCGTCGAGATGCGCCCAGACCGCGGTGAGCATGACGAGGTCGAAACTCTGCCGTCGCGCGCGCAGCACCGCCAGATCCGGCAGACTGTCATCGACCCATTCGATCAGCGGCGACGGATGCAGCGCCATCCCGGGGATGCGAAGCGCATCCGTCGGCTCGACGGCGACGACGCGATGTCCCATGGCCGCGAGGTGTGCGGCGTCGCGCCCGGTTCCGGCGCCGATATCCACGGCGCTGCACGGGACGCACGGGATCAGGTGCAGCACCGGCCGGTGCACTTCGGCAAAGGCGAGGCTGTCATAGCGCTGGATCAGCTCCGCGGCCGCTTCGGCGTACCCCTCCGAGCCTCGAACCGGCGCCGATCCCATGTCGCACCTCGGAATTCACTGACGGTTCCGGCGCCCCGTCAGCAATGATCGAGACATCGATCGCCTCGACCGCGCCGGGGCTCTGACACGCTGCCCGCGGAAAATGATTGATACAAGGGGGGCGAGAGTCCGACACTTCTAGCGGCTACGCAGCGAGGCCCGCTCGATGCCGCGCCTGTTTTTGTCGCACGACCTTGCCCAATTGCTGCGCGTCGCGCCCAACCACCGCGGCGCTGCGCGGCGCTTTTGCCGCCGCGGCGTAACTCCTTGTACTGGCACGCGGATTGCACAGGATCGGGGCAGGCGTGTCGGCCGGGACCATCACCCTCATTCAGCGGAGGAGAACAGCCATGACGGTTCAGCTCCCGTCGCCTGAGCAATTGCGCGACGTTGCCAAGCAGTGCGGCCTGTCGCTGAGCGACGCCGACGTCGCCTCGTTCCGCGGCCTGATGGCAGGCTCGATCGGCGCCTACAACCTTGTCGATGCGATGCCCGACGAGGTGCCGGCGGTGAAGTACCCGCGCACGCCGGGCTATCGCCCCGGGCCGGACGAGAATCCGCGCAACGCCTGGTACCGCAAGACCGCGATCAAGGGCGCCGCCAACGGCAAGCTCAAAGGCAAGCGCGTCGCGATCAAGGACAATGTCATGGTGGCGGGCGTGCCGATGATGAACGGCGCCTCGACGCTCGAAGGCTTCGTGCCGGATTTCGACGCCATCATCGTCACGCGCCTGCTCGATGCCGGCGCCGAGATCGTCGGCAAGACGCATTGCGAGTATTTCTGCCTGTCGGGCGGCAGCCACACGAACTCGACCGGCGCTGTGCACAACCCCTGGAAGATGGGCTATTCGGCCGGCGGATCCTCGTCGGGCAGTGCCGTCGTGGTGGCGCTGGGCGAAGCCGACATGGCGATCGGCGGCGACCAGGGCGGCTCGATCCGCATGCCGGCTTCCTTCTCCGGCATCTACGGGATGAAGCCGACCTGGGGCCTCGTGCCCTACACCGGCATCATGCCGATCGAGATCTTCGTCGACCATACCGGCCCGATGACGGCGTCCGTCGCCGACAACGCGCTGATGCTGGAAGTGATCGCCGGCGATGACGGCTACGATCCCCGGATCAAAGCGCCCAAGCCGCAACCCTATGCCGAGCTGATCGGCGGCGGCATCAAAGGGCTGAAGATCGGCCTGCTGCGCGAAGGCTTCCATCAGCCCACGGCGGAGGCGGCGGTCAGCGAGAAGGTCCGCACCGCGGCGAAGCGGCTTGGCGATCTCGGCGCCCGGGTCGAGGAAGTGTCGATCCCGGCGCATCTTACGGCGCCCGCGATCTGGACCCCGATCGGCACCGAAGGCCTGACCCAGACGATGATGTGGGGCGATGGCTATGGCCTCAGCCGGCCCGACCTCTATTCGGTGTCGCTGATGGACTTCCATCATGGCTGGCGCCGGCGAGCCAATGATCTATCCGAGACGACCAAGCTCTTCCTGTTGCTCGGCACCTACATCAACAACATCTACGGCCCACGCTACTACGGCAAGGCCATGAACATTTCGCGGCGGCTCACCGCCGCTTATGACCACGCCTTGCAGCAATTCGACCTGCTGCTGCTGCCGACGACGCCGATGAAGGCAACGCCGCTGCCCGGACCGGAGGCGAGCCGCGAGGAATACGTGCAGCGCGCGCTCGAAATGATCGCGAACACCGCTCCCTTCGACATCAGCCACCATCCCGCCATGTCGCTGCCTTGCGGCATGGTCGATGGTCTGCCGGTCGGTTTGATGCTGGTCGGACGGCATTTCGACGAGCCCACGATCTATCGCGCCGCCTACGCCTTCGAGCAATCGGGCGACTGGAAGAAGATGTGACGCCGGCGCAGAGCGGAGGCGAAACGCCGTGGACGCAGCGCTGAACGCCCTGTTCGAGATCCTCAGCTTCGGCGCCATCATCGTGCTGGTGGTGCTCGGGCTCGGCATCATCGCCAGCATGATGGGCATCTTCAATTTCGCGCATGGCGAGTTTGTCCTGCTCGGCGCCTACACGACCTACCTCTTCTACAGCTGGGGGCTGCCGGTATGGCTCGGCATGCTGGCCGCTCCCTTCGTCCTGGCGCTCATCGGGCTGGTGCTCGAAAGGCTGGCGATCCGGCGCTTCTACGCCGTGCCGATCGTGGCGATGCTGGGGACTTACGCACTCGGCATCATCATCCGCGAGACCGTGCGCATGCTCATCGGCGGCCTCTACGTCTCGATCCCGGCGCCGCTGGTCGCATCCCTCGTCATAGGCGGCGTTCAGCTGCCGGAGTGGCGCATCGCCATCCTGGTCATCACGGCGCTGGTGATGGCGGGCAGCTACCTGCTGCTGACCCGCACCAGCTTTGGTCTGCGCATGCGCGCGGCGCTGGAGAATCCGGCGTTGGCGCGCGCCTCCGGCATCTCGACGGATCGCATCTACGCCATCAGCTTCGCTTTCGGCTCGGCGCTGGCCGGGCTCGCCGGCGCCTTGGTGGTGCCGATCTTCTCGCTGTTTGCCGATCTCGGCCTGCGCTTCCTGATCCAGGGCTTCCTCGCCGTGATGCTGGGCGGCGTCGGCACCTTCGTCGGGCCGGTCGCCGGCGCCGGCATCATTGGCGTGCTGAGCGCGGCGCTGCCTTGGGCGATCTCGCCGGTGCTCGCCGATGTGCTCGTCTTCGTCATTGCCATTGTCATCGTCAAGTTCCGACCGGGTGGACTGATTTCACGAGGGAGGGTCTGAATCATGGGGGATAAGCCGAGGCAATCTTCGTGCGCGGCGGCGCTGAGCCGGCGCCGCTTCTTGCAAAGCACGGCCTGGACCGCGGGTGCCGTCGCCACCGGCATCGGCAGCTGGGTGATTCCGGCGCCTTGGGCCAACGCCGCGGCGCCGCCGATCAAGGTCGGCATCGCCACCGACCTCACCGGCGCCATCGGCTATGCCGGCAATGCCGACGCCAATGTCGCGCGCATGCTGGTCAAAGACATCAACGCCGCCGGCGGCGTGATCGGGCGGCCGCTCGAGCTCTATATCGAGGACACCGCGTCGAACGAGTCCGTCGCGGTGCCGAATGTGCAAAAGCTGATCCAGCGCGACCATGTCGATGTCGTCCTGGGCGGCATCACCAGCTCGATGCGCAACGCGATCAAGGACACCATCGTCAAGCGCGGCAAGACGCTTTACATCTATCCGCAGCTCTATGAGGGCAAGGAGTGCGAGAGCTACATCTACTGCACCGGGCCGACGCCGGCGCAGCAATGCGACGAGTTCATTCCATGGCTGATCAAGAATGGCGGCAAGCGCTTCGCCTTCCCGTCGGCCAACTACATCTGGCCGCATGTGCTCAACGCCTATGCGCGCAAGGTGGTGGAGGCGAGCGGCGGCGAGGTGGTGTTCGAGGAATACTACCCGCTGGACCAGATCGACTACAGCGCCACGGTCAGCAAGATCATGAACGAGAAGATCGACGTCGTGTTCAACACCGTCATTCCGCCCGGCGTCGGCCCCTTCTTCAAGCAGCTCTACGAAGCCGGCTTCAGCAAGCGAGGCGGCCGGCTCTCCTGCGTCTATTACGACGAGAACACGCTCAACATCAACGAGCCCTATGAGATCGAAGGGCTGGCGAGCTGTCTCGACTATTTCCGTGCCGTCGACAAGACCGACCCGGTCAGCGCGCGGATCCAGGCCGAGTATGAAAAGGAGTTCCCGGGCAAGATCCTGCTGGCCGCCGGCAGCGCGGCGACAGGGATGTATCGCGGCATCAAGCTATGGGCGGCGGCGGTGACCGAGGCCAAATCGGTCAAGCGCGAGGAAGTCGCCGCGGCGCTCGATCACGCCAAGATCAGCGAAGCGCCGGGCGGACCGGCCGAGATGGTGCCGGGCCATCGTCACTGCAAGATGCGCATGTACATCGCCGTCGCCAAGGGCGGCAATTACGAGATCGAGTGGAAGAGCGAGGGGCTGCTCGATCCCAAGGAGTGCTGAGCGGCGCGTCGGCGGAGCCGCTGGATGGCTCCGCCACGCCAAGCCACGGGGCAATGCGATGAGCGAGAACGCGGCGGCGAACACGGCTTCGGTGCGGGCGACGGTGCGGCAGGCGCGCCGGCCGATCGCCGCCATCCCCGTGCTCGAGCTGTTGCTGCTAGGGCTGTTCGCCGTGCTGCCGCTGCTGCTGCCGGACTATCTCACCATCTTCGCCACCCGCGTACTGATCCTGTCGCTGCTGGCGCTGTCCTTCGACCTGGTCTGGGGCTATGCCGGGATCCTGAGCTTCGGCCAGGCGCTGTTCTACGGCAGCGCCGGCTACGTCGTGGCGCTGCTCGCCCGCGACCTCGACATCACCTCGATCTTCATCATCTTGCCGGCGGCGCTGCTGGTCGGACTGGTTCTGTCCTTC